>JBOGHQ010000521.1:0-19725 GCA_050744785.1 Acidimicrobiales bacterium
ACGCTGGGATGGTGCCGGTGTTGGAAGGTATCCGCCGCACCAACTCGACGCTCACAGAACCGACCACCTACGCGCACTACCTCGTGATCGTGATCAGCCTCCTGGTGAGCCGTCGCCTCGGACGGACGGGTACACGAAGCGATCTGTGGTTCCTGGGCGCGGCCATCGTGGCTTTGGCAACCACCGTGTCTCGATCGGGCGTCCTTGCCATGGCGCTCGTCCTGTTCCTGCTCCCTGTGGCGATCCACCTGAACAAGAGAGGAGACCGCCGCCTCATCGGCCGAAACCTCCGGACCTATGCGCTCATCGGTGCCATGGTGGTCGGCCTTGCCGTGGTCACCAGTGCATCGGATGTCGTTTCATCGCGGTTCGGCGGCGTCCTCGGAGGATCGGAGACCTACGTACGTGTCGGGTATTGGAAGGCGGCCGTGTCGATGGCGTCCGAGCACCCTTGGGGCGTCGGGATCGGGAACTATGCGTTCCATTATCCGCACCATGTGCCGCTCGACGGGAGGTACGAGGTCGCGAACGAGGTGACAGACGCGCACAACGTCTTCCTCGACTTCCTCGCAGAAGGCGGCTTCCTCTGCCTGTTCCTTTTCATCGCCTTCCTGGGCGCCGTGGCGGTACGGGTCGGGCGAGGCGCTCGGCGGCTGAGCAGGAGGGCCCGCTACGAGCTGTTAGGTGTGAGCATCGGTCTGCTCAGCGCCTTCGCCATGCAGCTCACGTTCTCGTTCTTCTACCTGCCCTACGTGTGGTTGCTGCTCGGGCTCGTGGTGACGATGTCGAACCTCCCGTCGTCTCCACCGCGCCAGGCTCGCTCTTCGGCGGCTGTCGGCGTTTCGTAGCGTGCAACGGATCGACGTCGTCATCGCTGCTCATAACGGGGCCCGGCATCTCGAGGCGTCTCTTTCGGCCTTCGGCGCGAGCGAAGCCGTAGCCATTCGCCTCATAGTCGTCGACAACGCCTCTGTCGACGACTCGGTGGCGATCGCCCGAGATCACGCCGCCCGGGTTGTCGAGTTGCCGGTGAACGTCGGCTACGGGGCTGCGTGCAACGAAGGGCTGGCATTGGCGGAAGCGGAGTGGGTCGCGTTCGCGAACCAGGACGTCGTGGTCGCGCCCGACGCCCTCCAGCGCCTGCTGGCGGCCTGTGACGCGTTCGAGGGTCGCGAGCGACGGCCCGTGGTGGGTGGACCGCTCCTTCTCGACGTCGAGGGACGCGCCTCGTCAGGCTGTCACCGTCTGCCCTCGCTGCCCCGACAGATCATCGGGCTGATGACGAGCGAGCGAGTCGCCGGTGTCCGGTACCGGCGGCGAACCCTGCGCATGCGGACGTGCGGTTGGGTCGACGGCGCTCTCCTTCTGGGACGGGCGTCGACGTTCCGAGCCATCGGCGGCTTCGACGTTCGGTACTTCATGTACGTCGAGGACGTCGATCTGTTCGCTCGCTTGGCGGAGTCCGGAGCGAGGTGCCTGTGGGTTCCGGCGGCGACCGTCGTGCACCACGGTGGGCGGCGGCCTCTCGCGCCCGAGCTGCATGCAGGCGCGCTGAGGAACTGGAGCCTCTACTTCCGGGCACGGGCCGGCCCGGCAGCCGGCGCGACGGTTCTCACCGCCGGCGTGTTGGGTTCCGTGGCCCGTGGGCTGGCGTGGCGCCTCCGCTCCCTCGGGAACGCGCCGGAGGCCCGCGCCTGGGCCACCATGTTCCTTGAGGGCGCGAGGATCGTGCTGCGCTCCAGGCCGACCCAGTCTGAGAAGGTGCGATGACGAGCGGGCACCGCTACACGCTCCTCCAGCTCGTTGCCAAGGGAACAGCGGCTGTAACCATCCTCGTGCTCAGCAGCCGGAACCCGCCTGCCGACGTGGGCGGCTACGTCCTCGGCGTCGTGATTGCATCGCTCTTTGCTGCCCTCATCGATTTTGGCGGCGGGCGTACCGCCCTTCGTCTTTGTGCCTCCGGATGTCCATGGTCGGTGGTGCGGTCGGTTGTGGTCTCGCGGTGCTATCTCGCGGTGGGCGTCTTCGCTGCGGGGACCATCGTGGCTCTCGGGCCGGTCGTCCCAGGGAACGGCAGGCTCGTTGCCCTTGCCTTGGCTACGGGCGGCGTGATGGGGCTGAACGGCATCGCGGAGAGCGTTCTGCTCGGTCGCGGCCGTGGCGGACTGGCGGGGCTTGGCAACGTCTGCTTCAACGCCGTATCCCTCGTGGCCGCCCTGGTGGTCTCCGGCCATGAGAGCGTCACGGAGTTGATGCTCCTGGCGACCTTCACGTTTGGGGCCGTCGCCGGTTCGAGCGTGTACTGCTTCGCAGTGCTGCAGTCTTCCAGCTCTCAGGGCTCGGCGGCCGTCGATTCGGGCCCGAACGACCAGGGCCACTTCGGCGCGGCCCTTGAGAGGCGGAACGCCCTCGTCGTCGGCCTGTTAACCATGCCCGGCATCATGTATTTCCGCTTGGACCTCGTCCTTCTCGGTGCCATGGCCACCCGTCCCGAGGTGGCGTACTACGGGATCGCGTACCGGCTGTACGAGGTGGGTCTGGTGCTCCCGCAGCTTCTGGCGTCTGCTCGGCAGCCGCAGGTCGCGTCGACATGGGGACGCCCGGAAGCTGAGCCGGTCCGCCGCGGCACCTTCGCGCTGATCACGATCGTGGCCATGGGTATGGCCAGTGCGGCCGCATTGTGGCTCGCGTGGGGACTCCCGTTGCCGATCGGGGACGCGTTCGTAGAGGACACCCGCCGGCTCCTGTTCCTCCTCGCTCCTGGGCTCGTCGGGAGCAGCATGCAACTCGCTACGTCGCTGTACATCTTCGGAGCCCCGAGTCCACAGGAGGCCTGGAGACCGCTGTTCGTGGCCAGCGCGGGCGCGGTCCTCGCCGGTGTCACTTTCATTCCTGTGGGATACCGGCTTGCCGGAATCGCCGGAGTGGCGGTGACACAGAGCCTTCTCGATCTGGTGCTGGCAATGATCGTCACCCTCGTCGTGCTCGGGCGGCTCCGTCTACCTGTGCCCCGCATTTGCTATGAGGGCTGTGTCGTAGGTGGCGCGGCGCTGGCCGGGTTCGCCCTGCTCCGGCCCGCCTCCGTCGTCGCCGCCGGGCTGGTGGTCGCGGCCGTAGCCATCTTTACGAGCCGTTGGACGGACTTCCGCCGCGCCGTCGCCACATGGTGAAAGCGTGCCCGCTGTGCGGCCAGGAGGCCGGCACGGTCCATCTTGTCGCCGAGGACTTCTCGACCGGCCTTGGACGGTTCCCGATCCTTCGCTGCACGTCGTGCCACACGCTCTTCACAGGAGGTCGGCACGCCGGCCCAGACGAGCTCTATCCCCCGTCGTACAGACCGTACCGGCCCCCCGGTGAGAGGCCCTCGGTGGCCCGTACGCTCATCCGCAGGATCAGCTTCGCCGCCGCGTGCCGTTCTCCACGGCACGGCTGCCTTCGGTCGTGCCAGAGCGTCATCGACGTGGGTTGCGGATCCGGTGGCATGCTTGGGGTTCTGCGGGCGCAGGGGGCGTCTCCGATCGGCGTGGACCTTTCCTTCACTGCTCTCTTCGGGGCGTCGCGCCGTTTCCCGTTGGTCGTCGCACACCCGACGGCACTTCCTTTCCGGCCGGGCTCGCTCGATGGTGCGGTGCTCCACCACGTCCTCGAGCACAGCGACGAACCCCGTCGTCTCCTCTGTGAGATCGCCGCGTCGCTTCGACGTGGTGGACGGGTTCGGGTCGTCGTTCCCCGAGCGGACTCGATGCTCGCACGCGTTCTGGGCTCCTGGTTCGACGGATGGGACGTGCCTCGCCACCGCGTGCATTTCGTGGAGTCGGGGCTGGTGCGTCTGCTCGACGAGGTCGCTCTTGAGGTCGACGCGGTTCGTCAATTTCCAGAGCCGGGCTCGGTCGTGCGGAGCGTCGAGCACCGCATCGGCCGGAGGGCGCCGAGGATCCTCGCGGTGGCTAGCCGGCTCGCGCTGGGCGCCGTGCTCTGGGCCGTCTGGCCGGTGGTACGACGGTCATCGGTGCTCGACATCGTGGCGCGACGCTCCGAGGCGGCGTGAGCCGATGAAGCTGGCGCTGTCCTTACCCGGCATTCCGGCCGAGACCATCGAGACCGTGGAGTTCTACCGGTCGGACTGCGAAATCCTCCCCCGGATCGGGGAGACAACGGTGGTCACGGACCCCTTCCGGCTGCCCCGGGACGCCGACGTGGTCTTCTCGTGGTGGTGGGACCGATCGCTCGTCGCCGCGGTCATGACCCGGTTGCGCATGCGAGCGCCACTCGTCGTCACGGGTGCGTCTGACGTGGGCAACCCCGTCGGGCTCCGGCCCGAACGAGCCATGGTGAAGAACTGCGCCGCTCGCTTGACCGCTTCGCTCGCTCACGCCAACGTGGCAGTCTCCCACGTCGAGGCGAGCCGGGTCCGCAGGTGGCGCTTTCCGCGAGTCCAGGTTGTGCCCTTGGCCGTCGACACCGAGTACTTCCGGCCTACCGGCGTCCAGGAACGAGACCCCTTCCTCCTGCTCACCGTGCTCCACCTGAACCATCGAAGCGTCGAGCGGAAGGGCCTGCTCCATGTCATCGACGCTCTGGAGCGATGCGACGACCGCCGGTTCCGGCTGGTCGTCGTCGGCGAGGACCAAGGGGCGGCGTCGTCCGTCTCGCGGTACGCCGAAACCCACGGGGTCGCGGACCGCGTTCGGCTGACGGGACGGATTCCCAGGCCCGAGAAGCGGGCCTTGTTGTGGTCAGCTGGGCTCTATGTGCAGATCAGCGCGTACGAGGGCTTCGGCTACGCGGTCGCCGAGGCGATGGCGGCGGGCTGCCCTACTGTTACCTCGAGTCGCGGTTCTCTACCGGAGGTCACCGGCGGATCGGCGTATGCATATGCCGACACCAGCGTTGCCCTTGCACAGGCCATGACGCGGGCGGAAGCGGATCGAGACGGCCTCCAGCGTGCAGCCGACGCGACGCTCGCCCGCGTGACGGAGGAGCTGTCCTTCGAGCGAAGAGAGCAGCGCCTAAAGTCGCTGTTCGGCATGGTGCTGGGGTGACCCTAGATCCGACACGTCCGTCTCATGGGCGACGAGGCGTCATCAGGTGACGCCCCCGTACCTCGCCGGAGCGGAGTCGAGCAGCCCCTTCAGTCGGGGAGGTCAGCGCTTGCTTGAGCCGAGCGTCCGGCTGCTGGCTCTAAGCGCCGGCCGTACATTCATTCGCGCCCACCGCATCATCGCCAAGCGTGAAACACCGCCCGACCCTGTGACAGACGCTGTCGCGGGCCCCTCAGAACGCTGTACGCTGCACTTAACCCTCGCCAAGCGATAGGCCGTCTGTACATCAATTCTACGCGTGAAAATCCGACATCCTTGAGAATCGCGACGACGGCTGACAGGTTTGGGCCCCACCAATTCGAGTCGTCCCCACCGAGCTCGGATCCGGGATAGAAGGCGAATGCTGGGCGCCGGACGAGTTGGAGATCGACGTGGGTCTCGAGGATCAACTTCTCGGCTGTCACCGCCGCCATTCGCTCAAGTATGGACCATGGGTGGGGAAGATGATAAAGCACGCCCAAGAAGAGGACGACATCGAACATTCCTGTGGTCGCTGGACTCACGTCCGAAAGGGCAATGTCTTTGTCCATGACTTTTGAACCGTAGGCCTCCCGCGCCAGATTGAAGCCCGCCTGGGAGGCCCACTCATAGTTCCCGCGCCATGCAAATGGATCGATCGCCGTTACGGATCGGGCGCTTCGCCGCTCAGCCTCGAAGGAGAAGAAGCCATCCCAAGCACCGACATCCAGCACCGATCGCCCGCTGAGGTCGGCGTCGAACGAAAGAGTCCGTAGTTTCTCCTCGGGCCTTACGAGTCCAGCGGTCCTAATCCCCTGGCCCAAGTCCATACTGTGAAACCAGGTAATAGCCTGCGCTCGCCTGCGAAGAGACTCAGCATCCATATAACGTTCGACTTTCGTTCAGTTCTCATTCTTCGCCGTTGTGAACGGACGGGTGTCGCTTGCCAGTCCGATGCGACCAACAAGTTGCCAGAAGCATATGGGACCACGTCGCGTTCCACGTTGACCGGCCAGCGTGGTGATCTCCGCCGCCCCGTCCGCGTGTCAGATTGCGGCGGCGCCGGCGCATCGGAGCGGGTGGTTCGGTCTGTCCACGGTGTCGTGAGCGAGGGCGCTTCGTGTTGGCGGTAGGACCTCGATGACGTGTTTCACGCGGCGCTCTGTTTCGTGGCACCAGGCTCGGTGCAAACACAACACGATCCGGGCTCGCATGGCCAACGCCTGGGCGCTCGTGCGCCGCCTCGCCAGCCGCTGGGCCCTAGAGCTGGGCGCTACGGGAAGAAGAAGGTGAGGATGGAGGAGGGAAGCGCCTGCGGGCGATCCCCGTCGGTGCCATAGGCAACCGAGCCGAGCGTCGGGTGGTTGCGCACGTACCAGGTGCCGTTGGACGGGCGGAACACGGCCAGGTCCGTGTCGCCGTCGCCGTCGTAGTCGCCCGGAACGGGGATGTCCCCGTCGGTGCCATAGGCCACGGAGCTGAGCGTCGGGTGGTTGCGCACGTACCAGGTTCCGTTGGACGGGCGGAACACGGCCAGTTCGCTGATGCCGTTTCCGTCGCCGTCGTAGTCGCCCGGCACGGGGATGTCCCCGTCGGTGCCATAGGCCACGGAACTGAGGGTCGGGTGGTCGCGCACGTACCAGGTTCCGTTGGACGGGCGGAACACGGCCACGTCGGTGTCGCCGTCGCCGTCGAAGTCGGCCGGCGGCTTCTGGACGACCGCTCCGCTGGCCAGCTGCACCTTGTAGGCGCTGCGGCCGTGGGAGAAGGCGAAGAGGGTGTTGACGCCGGCAACCGTGTTGATCACGAGCTTCTCGGTCGCCACGTTGGCGTAGCCGGCGTTCTCCCTGGCCCAGGTGAGGCCCTCGTCGAGGGAGACGAACACGCCGAGGTCGGTCCCGAGGTACAGGTGGGCCGGGTTGTCGGGGTTGATGGCGAGGCTGTGGGCCGGGATGTCGGGGAGGGCCGTGCCGCCGGACCCGTCCCGGGCCGACCAGGTGGCACCCCCGTCGGTCGTGCGCCACAGGTGGGCGCCGCCCCCGAAGGTCGAGTAGGTGGCGTAGGCGACCTGGTTGTTGGTGGGGTGGAACATGAGCGAGGACACGTGGCCGGTCCGGGGCCGCACGTTGTCCCACGAGGTGCTGGAGCCCGTGGTGAGCGCAGATGTCGAGCGGAGGATGTAGCCATCGCTCATGCCCACCAGGGCCCGGTTGGCGTCGCCCCCGAAGGTGGTCAGCGCGCTGATCGACCCACTGCCGGGGGTGATGGCGCTGGCCTGCTGCCACGAACCGGCCTGGTTGGTGGTCCGCCAGATGAACCAGCCGCCGTTGAACAGCACCTGGGGGTTGGCCCTGGCCATGTGGAACGGGGCGATGAACAAGAAGTTGCTGGAGTCCTCCGCGATCCCGCTCGTGGCCAGGCTGAACGGGCCGGCCGGTCCGTTGGTCGACTTTCGGAGCGACAGACCGGTGGTCTCCAGGAACATCACGTTGGTGTTGGTCGGGTCCTGGGCGACGTAGCCGCCGTCGCCACCGAAGATCTCGTCCCAGGCGTCGGGGCCACCGGCGTCCGAGCCCAGGATGGTGCCGTTGTCCTGGGTGCCGCCGAAGTAGGAGGTGCCGTTCGGGTAGGGGATGCCGTCGTAGAACTGGGTGACCTGGTAGCCGTTGTTGAGGTTCGACCACACCGTCGCGCTGGCGGGGGTGGCGTCGCAGGAGGCCGTGGGGCCCGTGGCCGTGGCCGCCCGGGCGTCGGTGGTCTTGAAGATGCCGCCGTCGTTGCCCACGAACATGGTCTTGTTGGTGGTGCCGTTGTAGCCGGGGTGGAAGGCGATGGCGTGCTGGTCGGCGTGGGCGTAGCGCTGGTCGGCCACGTCCTTGTACCAGTACGAGGCCAGGCCGAAGTTGGCGCCGCCGTCGTCCGAGCGGAACAGGTCGATCCCACCCGTCCACACCCGATTGGGGTCGGCGGGGTCCACAGCGATGACGTTGTCGTACCAGCCCTGGTTGTAATACGCGGCCGATCCGAAGAACGGGCACCCCTGGGCGAAGGGCGGGTTGGTCAGCAGCAGCCGGTTCAGTTCGGTGGGGCTGGTGTTGTCGACCCGGACCGTCCAGCTGCCCGAAGCGCCGCCGGTGGTGGAGCGGAGGACGGCGCCCAGGCCGTGCTCGAACGTGCCGGGCGCGATGGAGGCGGCCAGCGCGTAGACGGTGTCCTGGCTGGAGGGGGCGATGGCGAGGGAGGTGCGGCCGAAGTTCGAGTTGGTGTACACGGCGTCCCAGGTGCCCGCCCCGCCGGCGTCGGTGTTCCGGTAGATGGTCACCGGGCCGAACGTGCCGCACGAGGCGAAGATCCGGTCGGTGGTGCCGGCGTCGGTGCGGATGGCGAGGTCGAAGCACCCACCCGACGTTCCCGCCGGGGCGGCGCGGACCAGCGACCAGTTGCCCCCGGCGTCCGCGCTCCGGTAGACGCCGGCCCGGGTGGCGGCGTAGACCCTGTTGGCGTCGTGGGGGCTCACGACGAGGTCGTTGACGTAGTGGAAGTTGCTGTTGGCGGTGGTGGCCAGCTGGGCCCACGTGGTGCCGCCGTTGGTGGTCTTGAAGATGCCGGCGCCGCGCACGGCGTCGACGTTGAAGAAGCCCTCGCCCGTCCCGGCGTAGAGCGTCTGCGGGTCGGCCGGGCTCATGGCCAGCGAGTTCACGGCCAGGTTGGCCATGAAGTCGTCGAGGGGGGCCCACGTGGTGCCGCCGTCGGTGGTCTTCCAGATGCCGCCTGCGGTGGCCGCCGCGTACATGGTGTCGGTGCTGGTGGGGTCGATCACGATCGCCTTGGTGCGGCCCCCGATGTTGCCCGGGCCGACGTCCCCGAAGGGGGCGGCGTAGTCGTTGTCCGGAGAACCGGAGGGCGACGTGGCCTCCGCCGAGCTGTTGTGACGGGGGAGCGCCTCGGCCCGCTTCCTGGCCTCGAGGTAGCGCTGGCTCTCCACCGGCGCCACTTGGGGTGCCCGCCCACGGGACCACTGCACGTCGGGGGAGCGCTTCAGCGCGAAGAACTGCTCTGCCGCCTCCGGCTCGTCGTAGCGCTCGAGGCCCTCCTGGGCCTCCTCCAGGACCCTGGCGCTCAGGCCGCCGACGGTGCCGACTCGGCCGTCGCCGGCCCACACGAACGTGCCGGCCAGGGCGACCAGCGCGGCAAATGAGAGGCTGCTACGCAATCTCATGGACAACCGCCCCCGCGGATCGATGCGCTTCGGTGCGCCATCAAAGCGTAGCAAGCTCGGCGCCGGGGGCAAGGGGGTCATTCGGCCAGTTTCGGACCGGCCTCACCGGTGGCTACCGGGACCGGTCCCTGTGCCTCGGCGCCGGACCACGCCCCACTGGGCCACGATCATCAGCGCGGTCACCCCCAGCATGACCACGGTGGCCGCCGCCGCGTAGCCGTAGCGGAGGTACTCGAAGCCGGTCCGGTAGACGAACAGGGGCAGGTAGGTGGTGGAGAAGGGCGGCGGACCACCTCCGGTGACGACGAGCGCAGGCACGAAGCTGCTCTGGAAGGCGTGGACGACGTCACGGAACGCCAGGAGGAGCAGCGTCGGGGCGAGCAGGGGCAAGGTGATGCGGCGGAACAACGCCCACGGCCGGTAGCCCTCCAGCACGGCCGTCTCGTAGAGCTCGTCGGGCAGCGACCGGCGAGCAGCGAGGGTGATGACCATCCCTTCGCCGATCTGGAAGGCGCCGATGAGGACCACGGCCGCCTGGGCGGCGACGGGCTCGGTGAGCCAGGACGGTGTCGGCGCTCCCACGGCGCCGAGGACCACGTTGACGGGACCGTAGAGAGGGTTGAGGAGCCACAGCCACACCAGGCCGTAGGCGACGTCGGGGACGACGCTCGGAAGGAAGACGGCGGTGCGCCCCGCCGCCGCCAGGCGCGTCCGCCGGTGGAGGAGCAGGGCGGCGGCGAGGGCGCCCCCGAGGCGCAGGGGCACGGAGAGGGCGACGAAGGCCATCGAGTTGCGCAGGGAGATCCGGAACACGTCGTCGTCCGCCAGCTCGGCGAAGTTGTCGAGCCCGATGAAGCGCGGCGAGCGGACCAGGTCGTAGTCGAACAGTGCGAGCGTCACGGTAGCGACGGCGGGCGCCGCCACCAGCAGGGCCACTCCGAGCACGAACGGCGCGGCCATGAGCTGGAGCCCGAGGCGCTGGCGGGCGCCGGTCATCCAGGGTGGTACACGGCCGCGCCGCTGGACCGGTCGAAGAGGTGGAACGCGCACGGCGCGGCGTGTACCCGCACGGCGGTGCCCACGGCCGGGCGCCCGGCCCGGGCCGTGCGCACCACCAGGGAGGTGTCGCCCGCCTCCACGCGTACCAGCGCCTGCTCGCCGACCACCTCCACCAGGCGGACCACCCCGGGCGTCCCGTCTTCGTCGCCGGCCAGCCGGAGGGCCTCGGGCCGCACCCCGGCCACCACGGCCGACGGGTCGACGCCGGGAGGGAGCGGGAGCGGGAACGGGCCGGCCGCCGGTGGCTCGCCGGGGCGGACGGGGACGATGTTCATGCCCGGCGTCCCGATGAACTCGGCCACGGCCCGGCTCGCCGGTCGGTCGAGCAGCTCGTCCGCCGAGCCGACCTGCAGGAGGCGGCCTCGGTCCACCACCGCCACACGGTCGCCCAGGGTCAACGCCTCAGCCTGGTCGTGGGTCACGTGGACCACCGTGGCGCCGAGGCGGTGCAGGGCCGCCCGCAGATCGCTGCGCACCGCCGCCCGGATGGACGCGTCGAGGCTGGCGAAGGGCTCGTCCAGCAACAGCTGGCGGGGACGCCGGGCCACGGCCCGGGCCAGCGCCGCCCGCTGGTGCTCTCCCCCCGACAGCTGCGCGGGCCGGCGAGCCAGCAGGTGGCCGCAGCCGGCCAGCCGCGCCGCCTCCTCGACCCGTTCCGACAGGAGGCGGCGCGACAGGCGCTGCGACCGGAGCCCGAAGGCGATGTTCTCCTCCACGCTCAGGTGCGGCAGCAGGGCGTGGCTCTGGAACACCATGGCCACCCCGCGCTCGCCCGCGCTCACCGACGTAGCGTCCTTCCCGCCGATCCACACCGCTCCC
The DNA here is from genome assembly GCA_050744785.1 of Acidimicrobiales bacterium. Classification (GTDB taxonomy): domain Bacteria; phylum Actinomycetota; class Acidimicrobiia; order Acidimicrobiales; genus JBOGHQ01. The sequence continues at coordinate 11,158 of JBOGHQ010000521.1, forward strand.
GAGGAGGGTGCCTCCAGGCCGGCCACCAGCCGCAGCAGCGTGGTCTTGCCGGACCCCGACCGGCCCAGCACGGCGAGGAGCTCGCCCGCCCCGACGTCGAGGGTCACCCCATCGAGGGCCACGATGTCGCCGAAGCGCTTGCTCAGCGCCTTCAGAAGGAGTGGCGCGCTCACTCGGCGCGCTCGAACAGCGGCGCCGTCTCGGCCTTGAGGGACTGCACCACCTCCACCGCCTCCCCGCCGCCCGGCTCGAACACCGCCTCCTCCAGCAGTGCGTCGGCCAGGTCCTCGATCTCGGGCCAGGTGGAGATGCTGGGCAGGCGTCGGATGCCCGGGATGGCGTCGAGGAAGACCTGCGCCCGGCTGGGCGGCTGCTCGGGATCGAGGAATGCCTCCGAGCCGGCCACCTCCTTCAGCGACGGGACGGTGCGGCCCGTCGCCGCCGCGATCCGCTGGCCCTCGGCGCCGAGGGCGAACTCGACGAAACGCCACGCGGCTTCCTTGCGGCTCGAGGCCCTGGTGATGCAGTAGGCGTCCGAGTGGAGCACGTTCACCCGCGTGGCCCGTGCCGGCAGGGGCGCCACGTCCCACTCGAAGTCACGGACCGACCTGAGCGTCGGCACGACCCGTCGTGAGGACAGCAGCATCCCGAGCCGGCCGTGGAGGAACCGGGACTCGAGGTCCTCGGACTCCATCTCCTCGTCGGTGGGGATGGCCAGCAGCTTGGAGCGGAGGTCGATGAGGTCCTGCACGGCGTTGAGGGCGGGGGCGGTGTCCAGGGCGAACCCGGTGGGCGACTCCTGGTCGTCCACCACCTCGCCACCCGACGACCACACGAGGGGGGCCAGCCGGATCAGCCCCGGCTCGACGCCCAACCCGTACCGCTCGACGGTGCCGTCACGGTCCTCGTCCACGGTGAGGGCCGCCGCCGCCCTGGTCATGTCGTCCCACGTCCAGTCGTCGCCGGGCTCGGCCAGGCCGGCGTCGCCGAACAGGTCCTTGTTGTAGAAGGTCGCCAGGCTGGACACGTTCTGCGGCAGGCAGGTCTGGGCTCCCTCCCACCGGAACGCCTCGAGCGCCTCCGCATAGAAGTCCTCGGGCGAGAAGGCGCTCGACCGCCCGAGCCGCCGTTCGACCGGCTCGAGCGCTCCCTTGGCCGCGAACTGGCCGTAGAAGCGGTAGTTGAGCAGGACGAGGTCCGGCGGCGAGCCGGCGGCGAGGGACGTGGAGAGCCGGGTGAGCAGGTCGGTCCGGCCGCTCGCCTCGACGAGCTTCACCTCCACGGCGTCCTGGCCGCGCTCGAACGCGGCGACCACGGACCGGAAGGCCCGGAGCTCCTCGGGCTCGCCGAACACCAGGAAGTTGACGGCTGCTCCCCCGGCTCCGCCACCACCGCAGGAGGCGGCCACCACGGCCACGGCGGGCACCAGCCACCGGGCCCGCCGCCTCACCGCCGGCTTCCGTTCGCGGCGGCCGTCTCGAAGAAGTGGCGCTGGATGCACACGAAGGCCACCAGCACCGGGGCGGTGGCCACCACGGCGCCGGCGAGGAAGACGGGCACGTCCTGGTGGCCCACCAGGGACAGCGATCGCAGGCCCAGAGGGACGGTGAACAGGCGCTCGTCGGAGAGGTACACGAGGGGGTCAAGGAAGTTCCCCCACGTCAACGAGAAGGACAGCACGGCGACGGCCACCGTCACGGGGCGCACCAGGGGCATGGCCACGTGACGCCACAGTTGCAGGGGCCCGAGGCCTTCCAGCCGGGCCAGCTCGACGTGCTCGGGGGCCAGGCGGTGGAACGACCAGGCGTACAACAGCACGTACAGCGACGACGTCCCCAGCAACGCCGGGGCGACGAGCGGCGCGTAGGTGTCCAGCAACCCGAGTCCCTTGAACAAGGTGAAGCGACCGACCACGAGCGCGGTGGACGGCACCGCGAAGGCCACCGCCGCCAGCGCCACGAGGGCGATGCGGGCGCGCCGGCGTGCCGACGCGATCACGAAGCCGGCCCACGAGGCGCACAGCACCGACAGCGGGACGGCGACCGCCACGACGAGCAGCGAGTTCCCCAGGTACCGCCCCAGGTCGACCAGCTCGAACGCCTCCCGGTAGCCCTGCACCGACGGCGACTCGGGGACCAGCCGGCCGGCGCGGGACGGTGGGGTGCCCGGCGCCTCGAGCGAGCCGGTCACCATGAGCACCAGCGGCAGGAGGAAGACGGCGGCCAGGGCGGCGGTGAGCACGGCCCGGATGAGGCGCGTGGAGCGTCCCGTGGTCCGGCGCAGCGGCACCGGGTGAAGATAGACCCTGGACCGGCCGGGTCGGGCAGCCGGGTGTCAGCCAAGTGCCACCCGGGTCACCAGGCGGCGGGGCAGGGGACCGTCGGCTGACAGCGTCAGGCTGGTGGCCGGCCGGAGGTCGCCGAAGCCTCGCGCCACCTCCACGGCCTCGACGCCAGCGGTCCCACCGGTGAGCGACACGACCGCCGGCCCGGCCCGGAAGCGGCCGTCGCCGAGCGGTTCGACCTCGGTGCCGGCGGCGAGGACCAGGCGGGCGACCGCTCGGTGGGCCGCCCCGCCGGTCACGTCGTCGACGATCTCCACCCAGGTGTCGGAGACTCGCCACGTGCGTCGGTGCCTCGGCCGGCCGGGCAGGCGCTCGTAGCCACCATGCGACGCCACCATGACCGCGGCCCCGTCGTCGAGCGTCGCCTGTTCCAGGCGAGGGACGGCCCGCCGGGCGGCCCGGAAGACGCCCCAGACCTCGGTCTGGTCGGCGCCGCCGACCTCCACGGTGCTGTGGGCGGCGGTGGACCGTTCGTAGGCTCGGCGGGGGCCGGCCCGGTAGGTGGAGGTGCCGGTGTCCACCACGAGCCGGCGGCCGTCCACGGCCAGCTCGAAGCTGAGGCAGTCGGCATGGGCGTGGGCCGGCAGCTCGGGCGGGCAGGGCAGGCCGACGTCGGCCACGAGGTGGAGGCGGCCGGTTCGCACCACGACGTAGCCCGACGGTTGCAGCACGGTGAGCGGCTCCGCCGGGGCCGGCGCCGGCGCCAGCGCGGCGAGCCGGTCGGCGCCGACCAGCGTGCAGTCGTTGAAGAGGGGCACGTCGCCGTCGGTCATGAGCATGGCGCCGAGCCAGCCCCGCATCGAGGCGATGGCGGTGGGCAACCCCTCCACCTGGGGCCCGCCGCCGGCGGCCAGGAGCCCGGAGATGTCGACGAGGTCGCCCAGCACCTGGGCGTGGTACGACGGCGAGCGCTCGTAGTGCCCCCCGTCGGGCAGGACCTGGCGGTCGAGCTGGTGACGGAGGCGGCGGGTGGTGGCCTCCACCACGGCGGCGTCGCCGAGGAACACCCCGAGGCCGACCAGGGCCTTCAGGTTCTTGACGAGGTGATTGCCGCCCACGTCCAGCTCCAGGTGGGCCCGGAGGTAGCCGGCGTGGACGGACATGCAGTCGACGAGGTCGTCCTCGTCGCCCGTCCCGGCGAAGAGGGCATGCGTCCCGCACAGGGCCCAGGCCCGTAGCGAGGCGACGAACGGCGACCAGGCGTCGCCCCGGCCCACCGTGGTGGCGTCGTGCCAGGAGCGCCACAGCCGCCGCAGGTGGTGCGACGCCCACGGCCGGTCGCGGTGGGCGGCGAACGCCCATGCCCACTCGAAGCCGTGCAGGTGGAAGCGCCAGAGCCGCTCGGCGCCGCTCTGGTCCCAGTCGGGTTCGTCCCCGAGCCAGCGCTCCTCCCCCAGGAACGAGAACCGTCCGGCCGCATTGACCTCGGCCTCCGGGCAGCGGGGGACCGCCCGGGCGTCGAGTGCCACGAACCCCGGAGGCCAACCGGGTGCCCCGCTCGCAGGGCGGCGGACGAGCGCCGTCAGCGGCCCGGGGGAGACAGCGAACGCCGCCCCCTGGGCCCGAAGCCGCAGCCGGTGTGCCACCTGCGCGGCGCGGACATGGCGCACCGTGCGGGCCAGCAGGACGGCGTGGTCCAGTCGGCGGCGCAGGGTCAATGGGCCACCGGCGCCGAGGCCCCGACGCCTAGGGTCGGCCGGGTGCGCGTGGTCTGCGTGGTCGGCGCCCGGCCCAACTTCGTGAAGATCAAGCCCGTGATGGACGCTCTGGAGGCGCGGGGCGCGGACGTCTGCCTCGTGCACACCGGGCAGCACTATGACACCTCGATGAGCGACGTGTTCTTCGAGGGCCTGGACCTGCGAGCTCCCGATCGCTGGCTCGGCGCCGGGTCGGGCACCCATGCGGAGCAGACGGCCAAGGTGATGACGGCCTTCGAGCCGGTGGTGGCCGACGTGCGCCCCGAGGTGGTGATCGTGGTGGGGGACGTCAACTCCACCATGGCGTGCGCCCTGGTCGCGGCCAAGGCCGGGCCGCTCGTGGCCCACGTGGAGGCCGGCCTCCGCAGCCGGGACTGGACCATGCCCGAGGAGGTCAACCGCGTCGTCACCGACCGGGTGAGCGACTACCTGCTGGCCCCGTCGCCCGACGCGGTGGCGAACCTGCGCGCCGAGGGGTGCCGTCCCGACCAGGTCCACCTCGTCGGCAACGTGATGATCGACACGCTGCTCGCCAACCTCGACCGGGCGCGGGCCCGGCCGGTGCTGGCCGAGCTCGGGGTCGTCGCCGGCAGGTACGGGCTGGTGACGCTGCACCGGCCGGGCAACGTGGACACTCCAGTCCTGGGTGGTCTTGTCGAGGCGCTGGCCAAGGTCGCCGTCGACTGCCCTCTCGTACTCCCTGTGCATCCACGGGCCCGGGCCGCCCTTCAGGCGGCCGCGCCGGCCGGCGTGCTCCTCGTCGACCCCTTGAGCTACCTGGACTTCCTCGCTCTTGAGGCGGGCGCTCGCATCGTGCTCACCGATTCGGGCGGGGTGCAGGAGGAGACCACCGTGCTGGGCGTTCCCTGTCTCACGCTGCGGGACAGCACCGAGCGCCCGATCACGGTGACCGAGGGGACCAACACCGTGGTGGGCCGGGACCCGGAGCGCGTGGTCGCCGAGGCCCGCCGGGTGCTGGGCGACGGTGTCGAAGCTCGCCGGCCGGCGCTGTGGGACGGCCGGGCCGGGGAGCGCATCGCCGAGGTCCTGCTGTCCGGCGGAGCGTCGCAGGACCGGCTGCGCCCCACCTCGTTGGCCCGGTGAGGCCGGTGAGGGTCCTGGTCCTCAGCCAGTACTTCCCGCCCGAGGTGGGCGCGACGCAGACGCGCGTGGAGCTGTTCGCCCGCCGCCTGGCCGAGGCGGGGCACGACGTCACCGTGGTCGCCGAGGTCCCCAACCACCCGCTGGGCGTGGTCTTCGACGGCTGGCGCGGGCGGCTGTGGGCGCGCCACCACGAGAACGGGTACGCCGTCGTGCGGGTGTGGGTGCGAGCGTCGGCCCGCAAGTCGTTCTGGCGGCGCATCACCTTCTACCTCTCGTACTCCGTCAACGCCGTGCTCGCCGCCCTCCTGCTGGTGCGGCGCCGTCCCGACGTGATCTTCGCCTCGTCGCCCCCGCTCCCCGTGCTGGTCTCGGCGTGGGCCCTGGCCGCGGTGTGGAGGCGCCCGTACGTGGCCGACATCCGCGACGTGTGGCCGGCCGTCGGCATCGCGCTGGGCGAGCTGCGCGGCCGCCGGGCGGCGGCGCTGGCCCAGCGACTGGAGCGAGCGCTCTACCGCGGGGCGGCGGCCGTCACGTGCGTCACCAGGGGGTTCGTGGCGCACGTGGCGCGCTCGGGCGTCGACCCCGGCAAGGTCCACCACCTGCCGAACGGCACCCTCCCGGCCGTCTTCGACCCGGCACGGCGTGACGAGGGCCTGTCGTCCAGACTCGGGTTGGAGGGGCGGTTCGTCGTCGGCTACGTAGGTCTCCACGGGATCGCCCAGGGTCTCGGATCGGTACTGGAGGCCGCCGCCCTCCTCCGCAACGAGGCGGGTGTGCGCTTCCTCTTCGTGGGCGATGGGCCGGCCAAGCAGGAGCTCCGGGCGACGGCGCGAAGGCTGGCACTCGGCAACGTGGTGTTCTGCGACCAGGTGCCGACCGAGCGGGTCGCGGCGTACATCAACGCCTGCGACGTCCTCGTCGTCCCGCTGCGGCGACTCGACATCCTCTCGACGTTCGTGCCCTCGAAGCTGTTCGACTTCTGGTGCTGCGCCAAGCCGGTGATCCTCATGGTGGACGGCGAGGCGAGGGCCATCCTCGACGACGCGGGAGCGGGCGTGTACGTGGAGGCGGAGAACGCCGGCGCGCTGGCCGCCGCCGTCCGGGACCTGAGGGACCGCCCGGCAGACGCCGCGGCCATGGGTGAGCGGGGCAGGGCCCACGTCCTCCGCCACTTCGACCGCGACACAGCCGCGGTGCGCCTGGAGGAGCTGCTCCGCGTCGTGGCCGGGTGCCGCAAGCCAGGCGCAGGAGTCGAATAGCCTGTCCGAAATGCCGGATGACCCGGTCGAGGAGCTCGACCTTCGCGACTACCTGCGGGTCATCCGCCGGCGCAAGTGGACCATCGCCCTGGTGACGCTGGTGGTGGTCGGCTCGGCCATCGCCGTCTCGTTGGTGCAGACGCCGGTGTACCAGGGCGAGGCCGAGGTCCTCCTCCAGGCCCGCTCCACCGAGTCGCTGTTCGACCCGGAGACGGGCCAGCGCAACGACCCCGTCCGGGCCGTGCAGACTGAGATCCAGGTGCTCAAGAGCCGCCCCGTGCGGGACCTGGTCCGCAAGGAGCTCGGCTCGGCGCCGAAGGTCTCCGCCAGCCCGGTGGGACAGACCGACGTCATCGAGGTCAGGGCAGAGAGCACCGATCCGGACCGGGCGGCCGCGATCGCCAACGCCTACGCCGAGTCGTACATCGACTTCCGCCGCACCCAGGCGGTGGACGACCTGCTGGCCGCGGCCGAGCAGATCCAGGAGAAGATCACTGAGCTCCAGGGTCAGATGGACGCCCTGGGTGCCACGCCGCCCACCACCGCACGGGGAGGGGCCCGGCCGGCGCCGGCGGTCGACGTTGCCGCCCAGCGGGACCAGCTGCTGGCCCAGCAGGCGCTGTTCCGCCAGAAGCTGGACCAGCTCCAGGTGGACGCCGCCCTCAAGAGCGGGGGGGCCCAGCTGGTGACGCCGGCGGTGGCGCCGTCCACGCCCGTCCGCCCCACGCCCGTCCGCAATGGGGTGCTGGCCCTGGTGGTGGGGGCGATGCTGGGACTGGGGGTGGCCTTCCTGCGGGAGTACCTCGACGACACCATCCGCACCAAGGAGGACGTGGAGCGCGTCGCCGGCGGCCTGCCCGTGCTCAGCGTCATCCCCGTGGTGCCGGGCTGGAAGGACCGGCGCAAGGCCATGGTGGCCTCCCTGGTCGAGCCCAAGTCGGCCGCCGCAGAGGCCTACCGGTCGCTGCGCACGTCGGTGCAGTTCCTCGGTCTCGACCGCCCGGTGCGCACCCTCCAGGTGACCAGCCCGTCGGCCAGCGAGGGCAAGACGTCCACCGTGGCCAACCTGGCCGTGGCCCTGGCCGGCGCCGGCCAGCGGGTGATAGCGGTCGACTGCGACCTGCGCAAGCCCCGCCTTCACGCCTTCTTCGGGCTGGACAACGAGGTGGGCTTCACGTCGGTGCTGGTGGGCGACGCCCCCCTGTCGGAGGCGCTGCAGCCGCTGGAGGGCGTCGACGGCCTGCGCCTGCTGGCGTCGGGCTCGCCGCCGCCCAACCCGTCGGAGCTGCTGGCCGGGCCGCGGTCGGCCCAGGTGCTGGAGTCGCTCGCCGCCCAGGCCGACGTGGTGCTGGTGGACTGCCCGCCCGTGCTGCCGGTGACTGACGCCGCCATCCTGGCCGGGCGGGTCGACGCCACCCTGGTGGTGGTGACGGCCACCGAGACCCACCGCCGCCGCCTCCACCAGGCCCTCGAGACCCTGGCCCAGGTCGGCGCTCCCCTGGCCGGCCTGGTGCTGAACGCGGCACGGCAGGAAGCCGGCTACGGGTACTCCTACCGCTACCGCTACGGCTACGCGTACGGGTCGCCGGCGGAACCCGGGCGGGCCCGGAAGAGCGAGCAGCCGGCGCAGCCGTAGGGGCGCCGACCCACCGCCGCCGCCTCCACCAGGCCCTCGACACCCTGGCCCAGGTGGGCGCCCCCCTGGCCGGCCTGGTGCTCAACGCCGCTCGCCAGGAGGCCGGCTACGGCTACTCGTACCGCTACGGCTACACCTACTCTGCGTCGCCTCCCGAGCCGCGGCGGGGTCGCAAGGCCGAGCAGCCGGCCGAGCCGTAGGGGCGCCCTGCGGGGCTACGGGCGCGTGTCAAGCCATTGCCGCCGGCCGGCGAAGATTTGGTAGCGAGGCGATCGAATGACACGGGTGTAGTTCAGGCGTAGTAGGCACGAGGCCCCAACCGAACTGCGAAGAGCAGAAGGAGCCCCGTGCCCAAGACCGAACGTACACGCAGCGTGAGCATCGAGCTGGACAGGACCGTTGGCCTCGGCCAGCTGGAGGAGGCTGCCCTGGCCTTCGCCCGGGAGGCGCCGGCCCAGCTGGTGGCCGACGCCATCGAGCCCATGGTCGCCGACCTGGTTGACGCCGTGGTCGGCCCGTTCGGCCTGC
>JBOGHQ010000522.1:0-9620 GCA_050744785.1 Acidimicrobiales bacterium
CGTCCTCGTCGACCTCGGCGAGGGCGGCGAGCCCTGCCGGCGCGCCGTCCGCCTCTCCGACGGCGACGGCCCGGTTGAGACGGACGATGGGGGTGTCGCTGAAGTGGAGGAGCTCGTCGTACCACTCGACGATCTGCACCCAGTCGGTCTCCCCGGCGGTGGGCGCGTCGGCGTGGAGCGCGGCGATGGCCGCTTGCGCCTGGTACTCGCCGAGCTGATCGCGCGCGAGCGCCGCTTGTGCGATGTCGACTCCCTCCGCGATGAGCACGGTGTCCCACTGGCTTCGGTCCTGATCGGCGAGCGGCACGATGCTCCCGTCCGGTCGGGTGCGGCTGCGGCGGCGGGCATGGTGCAGGAGCATCAGGGCGAGCAACCCGTGGACCTCGGGGTCGTCCACCACCGAGGCCAGCTGGCGGGTCAGCCGGATCGCCTCGGCGGCGAGATCGACATCACCGGAGTAGCCCTCGTTGAAGACGAGGTACAGCACCCGCATCACCGTGCGCACGTCGCCGGGACGATCGACACCGGCCCGACTGACCGTGCGCTTGGCGCGGCTGATGCGCTGCGCCATGGTCGGCTCGGGCACCAGGTAGGCCTGCGCGATCTGGCGCGTGGTGAGGCCGCCCACGGCTCGGAGGGTCAACGCCACCGCCGACGACGACGTCAGATCGGGGTGCGCGCACAGGAAGTAGAGGCGCAGCGTGTCGTCGGCGCTCGGGATCGCGCCGGCCGGCGGTTCGGTGTCGAATCGGACCTCTCGGTCGCGGCGCGCGGTGTCTGACCGCGTCATGTCGAGGAAGGCCCTCCAGGCGACCGTGATGAGCCACCCGGTGGGGTCGGCGGGCAGCTCGTCCCCCCACGCGGAGAGCGCCCGGACGAGCGCCTCTTGTACGGCGTCCTCGGCCGTCGCGAAGTCCGCGCCGCGACGGACGAGGACGCCCAGGGCCCGTGGGGCGAGCTGGCGCAGCTCGACCTCGTCCACGTCACTCGGTGACGGTGGGCGGCGCGGCCAGGAAGGGTCGGACCTCCAGCCATTCGTGGATCGGTTCGCCGCCGGCGCCAGGTGCCGCCGACAGCTCAGCGGCGAGCTCGATCGCTCGCTCGTAGCTGTCCACGTCGATCACCATCCATCCCGCGATCAGGTCCTTGGTCTCGGCGAAGGGGCCGTCGGTCACCGGCGGCCGCCCCTCGCCGTCGTAGCGGGCCCACACGCCGTCGGGCGACAGCGCCTGTCCGTCGATGAACTCGCCGCTGTTCTCGAGCCGAGCTGCGAAATCGTCCATGAACCGGCAGTGTGCCTCGACCTCGTCGGGCGTCCACTGGTCCATCGGGACATCGTTTTCGGGCGCCGGCGCGCCCCGGTAGTGCTTGAGCAACAGGTACCTGGCCATGGTGTCCTCCTCTGTGACGTCGGCCCTGCCGGCCGGACTCGAAGCTGGGACGGAGCCGGCCCCGAATTCTCGACATCGTCCCCGCCGCCCCACCGGCGGCGAGGGGACCGCCGAGCGGCGCCGTCCACTACGAGCAGCAGGTCTCGTTTCCCCCCGGTCGGGCCGCGGGCACGAGCCGACCCGGATCCAGGAGGGCCGCGACCGCGGCCAGGGCGTGCTCCATCCCATCGGGGCTCAACGAGTACAGACGGAACCGATCGGCCCGGCGTGTCTGCACCAGGCCGGCGTCGGACAGGACCTTGAGGTGGTGGCTGACCAGTGGCTGGGGGATGCCCTCGGTATCGACCAGATCCCGCACGCAGCGCTCCTCCTGGCGAAGGCGCATGAAGATGCGCAGCCTGGTGGGGTCCGCCAGTGCCCGGGCGAGCTCCAGTACCGGAGGGGACGCCCGGTCGGCGTCGGCATGCGCTCCCGCCATGTGGTCACTGTCCCAGCGAGCCTGCCGGTCCGTCAAGCGGCGGCCAGGCGCTGAGCCGCACCTCCGGAACATCAAGTCCTCAAACGAGGACTTGACAAGGTGGCCGGGCTCGGGCAGCATGGCGCCGTGGGTGACCGGGCCGCCAAGGATGCGCTGTTCGAGGGCCTCGCCGACGTGGCCAAGGCGCTGGCCAGCGGCCGTCGCGCCGAGGTCGTCGACCTGCTGGCCCAGGGCGAGCGCTCGGTCGACGAGATCGCCGGCGAGCTGGGCCAGTCCGTCGCCAACACCTCGCACCATCTGCGGGCCATGGCTCGGGCCGGCCTCCTCACCACCCGCCGCCACGGCACCCGCATCTACTACTCGCTGTCGAGTGATCGGGTGGCGGAACTGTGGTCGGCGCTGCGGGACGTGGCCATGGACCACGTCGCCGGCATCGAACGACTGGCGGGCGCCTACCTCGGCGACCGCACCGGCGTGGAGGAGATCGGCCGGGAGGAACTGGCCGACCGTTTGCAACGCCGTGAGGTCCTGGTGCTCGACGTGCGACCGGGAGCCGAGTACGTGGCCGGCCACATCGCCGGGGCCCGATCGGTGCCGATCACGGAGTTGCGCCGGCACCTGAGGGCGCTGCCCAAGAACGCCGACGTGGTGGCCTACTGCCGCGGCCCGTACTGCGTCTACGCAGATGAGGCCGTGCGCGAGCTGAACCGCAAGGGCTTCCGGGCTCGGAGGCTGATCGACGGGTTCCCAGAATGGAAGCGATCCGGCCTGCCAGTGGCGGCCGGGAAGGGAGTGGGCGACGATGGATGACGCACTGCCGGTCGATCCCGACGTGCTGCGCGAGCAGGTCCGCGGCAAGTACCGCGAGGTGGCCGCCGACCCCCATCGCCAGTTCCACTTCCACACGGGCAGGCCACTCGCCGCTCGCCTCGGCTACGACCAGGCCGCGGTGGAGGCGCTGCCCGACCGGGCGGTGGAGTCCTTCGCCGGGGTGGCCAACCCGTTCTCGCTCAGGACACTCCGTCCGGGCGAGCGTGTCGTGGATGTGGGGTCGGGAGCTGGGTTCGACAGCTTCATCGCCGCAGGGCAGGTCGGCGAGCAAGGGCTGGTCGTGGGTGTCGACATGACCCCGGAGATGCTGAAGAAGTCCCGGGCCACAGCGGAGGCCCTCGCCTACGGACAGGTGGACTTCCGGGAGGGCCTGGCCGAGGAGCTTCCCGTCGAGGATGGCTGGGCCGACGCCGTCATCTCCAACGGCGTGATCAACCTGTGCGCCGACAAGAGGAGGGTCTTCGAGGAGATCCGGAGGGTCCTCCGCCCGGGCGGCTGGCTGCAGTTCGCCGACATCGCCAACGGGCGGCCCGTCCCGCCGGCAGCCTTGCGGGACATCGACTTGTGGACGGGCTGAATCGCGGGCGGGCTGCCCCGTGCGGGCTGGCAAGCGATGCTCGAGGAGGTCGGCTTCGAGGACGTCCGGACCGGGCCACCGGCGGACACCTTCGGAGGTGCCATTGGCGAGGAGAAGGCACGCTCCTATGAGGTCTACGGCTACCCCTTCCTCGCCCGCCGGGCCTGACACCAGGCCCGGCCGAGCCATGAGCGAGCCCGCAGGGCGAGCGGGGCCCCTTCGAGCGGAGGACTCCATCGAACCGCTCGCCATCGTCGACGAGGGCCTGGGCAACCAGTCCTACCTGGTCGACCTGGGTGACGGGCGCGCCCTCGTGGTCGACCCTTTCCGCCACCCGGCCCGCTATCTGGCCGAAGCCGATCGGCGCCGCCTCTCCGTCGCCTACGCCGTCGAGACCCACCTGCACGCCGACTTCGTGTCCGGCGCTCGGGAGCTCGGTGGCCTCGGGGCGACGGTGGTGGGGCCGGCTGCCGCCGGCCACCAGCACGGCGTGCGGGGTCTGGCCGATGGTGACGAGCTCGACCTGGGCGGCCTCACCCTGCGTGCTCTGGCCACGCCCGGCCATACCCCCGAGCACCTGGCCTACCTGCTGCTGGACGGCCCCCGCCCGGTCGGGCTGTTCTCCGGCGGGTCGCTGCTGGTCGACGCGGTGGCCCGCACCGACCTCATCGCCGCCGACCAGACCGAGCCACTGGCGAGGGCCCTGTGGCGGTCGATCCAGACGCGGGTCCTCACCCTGCCGGACGACGTGCCGGTCTACCCGACCCACGGCGCGGGGTCGTTCTGCTCGGCACCGGCCGGCGGCGACCGCGTCACCACCGTGGGCCGGGAGCGGCGGGCCAACCCACTGCTGGCCGCGCCGGACGAGGACGCCTTCGTGCAGCGGCTCCTGGCCGGCCTCGGGACCTACCCGCCGTACTTCCTGCGCCTGCGCGAGGTGAACCGGCAGGGCCCGCGCCTGCACGGGCCGGCGGAACCCGTCCTGCCACTGCTGGCTCCTTCCCACGTGAGCGCCCTGCAGGCGGCCGGTGCCTGGGTGATCGACGTGCGGCCGGTCCAGCAATTCGCACGCGGCCATCTCCCTGGCTCGGTGTCGGTCGCGCTCCGGCCCCAGTTCGCCAGCTGGCTCGGCTGGCTGGTGCCGGGTGATGCCCCGGTGGTGGTCGTCGCCGGCGACGGCCAGGACCGAGCCGACCTGCTCCGTCAGGCCCGCAACATCGGCTACGAGACTGTGCTCGGCGAGCTGGAAGGCGGGATCGATGCATGGCGGGCCAGCGGCCGCCCGGTCGCGTCCGTTGCCATCACCCCGGTGGAGCGCTTCAACGGCCCGGTGGTCGATGTGCGGCAACGCAACGAGTACGAGGTCGGGCACGTACCCGGGGCCGTTCCGGCCGAGCTGGGCAGCGTGACCGAGGCGGCGCTGCCAAGCGGCCCGGTCGGGGTCATGTGCGCCCACGGCGAGCGGGCCATGACCGCCGCCAGCCTCCTCGCTCGTGGCGGACGGGCCGAGGTCACCGCCCTCACCGGCGGGCCCGAGGACTGGGCCCGCCACCACGGCCCCCTCGAGCCCGGCGCGTGACCATCGCCCCGACCTCGGCCGGTCCGGTCCCGCAGCCACGCCTCGGCCTGCGCCAGAACCTGGCCCAGTTCAGCCTCCTCGTGGCGGTGAATGCCCTGGTGGGCGGCATGATCGGCCAGGAGCGAACGGTCCTGCCACTGCTGGCCGAGCGCGACTTCGGGTTGTCGGCGGTGAGCGCGGCCACCTCGTTCCTCGTCGCCTTCGGCGCCACCAAGGCGTTGACCAACCTGGTCACCGGCGCCCTCGCCGACCGGGTGGGGCGCAAGCCCGTTCTCGTGGCCGGGTGGCTCGTGGGGGTGCCCGTCCCGCTGCTGTTGATGTGGGCCCCCTCGTGGGGCTGGATCCTCGTGGCCAACGTCCTGCTCGGTGTGAACCAGGGGATGACCTGGTCCACCACCGTGATCATGAAGATCGACCTCGTCGGCCCGTCCCGGCGAGGCCTGGCCCTGGGGCTCAACGAAGCCGCCGGCTACGGAGCGGTCGCCCTCACCGCCCTGCTCACCGGCGAGCTGGCCGCCCGCCACGGCCTACGGCCGGAGCCGTTCTACCTCGGCGTCGCCTTCGCCGCCGTCGGACTCGGGCTCTCGGCGGCCTTCGTGCGCGAGACCCGCCAGCACGCCGCCCTGGAGGCCGCCCCGATCGCTCCCGTCGCCGGGGAGGGCCGGTTGGCGGAGGTGTTCGCCCGGACCTCGTGGCGGGACCCGTCGCTGGCTTCGGTGTGCCAGGCCGGGCTGGTGAACAACGCTGTGGACGGTCTGGCCTGGGCGGTGTTGCCGCTGCTGTTCGCGGCAGAGGGTCTGTCGGTCGGCCGGATCGGCGTGCTGGCCGCCCTCTACCCAGGGGTGTGGTGCGTCGGGCAGCTGGTGACCGGCGCGTGGTCCGATCGGGTCGGTCGCAAGCCCCTCATCGTGGCCGGCATGGTCCTCCAGGGAGCGGCCCTGGCCCTCATGGCGGTCACGAGCGGGTTCACACCCTGGGCTGTCGGGGCGGCGCTGGTGGGGGTCGGGACCGCGCTCGTCTACCCCACCCTTCTGGCCGCGGTGGGCGATGTGGCCCGCCCGGCCTGGCGGGCCACCGCCGTCGGCGTCTACCGCCTGTGGCGGGACACGGGCTACGTGGCCGGCGGCCTCCTCGGCGGCGTCGTCGCCGATGCCTTCGACCTCCGCGCCGCAGTGGGGGTCATCGCCGCGCTGAGCGTGCTGTCCGGGCTCGTGGTCGCGGTGCGGATGGACGAAGGGGGCCGGGGGGCGATGTCCCGAACCGCCGGCGCGGCGCGGGACCAGGGAGCGTGGGGTCAGCCGGCGCCGAGGTCGGCCAGGCGGCGCTCGATGCGCTCCATCTCGGCCAGGAGTGCGGCCCGCTGGGCATCGGGGGAGTCCACGTAGTCGACGATGGCCTCGATGGCGTCCCGGCCGGGACCGGTGGGGAGGGCCACGGCCGCGCCCAGGCGGTCGGCGGCCACGACGGCCGGGTCGTGGGGGATGACGCTGGCCAGGGGGACGCCGTAGCCGGCACAGACCGAGGCGAAGAACTCGGCGTCCTCGGGAAGGCGAGCCTTGTTGCCGACGCCGGCCACGCGCGGGATGCCGAGCTCCTGCGCCAGCGGGACGGTGCGGGCCGCAGTGAGCACGGAGCGGCGGGTGGGCTCCATGACCAGGAGGAGGATGTCGGCGTGGGCCAGGGTGCCGCCAGAGCGGGCCAGGTGCTCCAGGCCGGCCTCCATGTCGACCAGGGCCACGTCGCACTCGTCCTCCAGAGCGGCGCCGAGCACGCTGCGCACCGATGCGTGGTTGCCGCAGGTGCACCCGGAGCCGGCCTGCTCCACGCGCATGGCGTGCAGCAGCGTGATGCCGGCCGGTGTGGGCACGCCGTAGTCGGCCACCAGCTGGGCGGCGGTGAGGGTGCCCCGGCCGGTGCCCACCACGAGCGAGCGGGGCACCGGGGGGCCCGGTCGATGGCGTCCTCGTCCAGGCCCAGGCCGAGGGCCAGGTTGGGGTTGGAGTCGGTGTCGATGGCCAGCACCCGCTGGCCCCGCGCCCGGTAGGCCAGGCCCACCAGGGTGGAGACGGTGGTCTTGCCCGTGCCCCCCTTGCCGACCACGCCGATCTTCATGGCCGGCCCTCCTGGAGGGCTGCCAGGCGGCGGGCCATCTCCTGCCGGCGGGCCTCCAGGGCTCGCACCTGCTCCGCGATCGTGGGCGGCGCCGGTGGCTGGCAGCAGCCGCAGCCGGGGTCGACCCACGTCGCACTGCCGGTCGTGAGCGTGTTGGTCACGGTCGCCTCCCCTTGATCGGGCTTCCTGCCGCGGAAATCAACCCCATGGTGTCAGATTCCGCGGCAAGAAGCCGTCGGTGGGGGCGGCGCCTAGCTGGTGGGCTGGGGGACGATGCGGATGTAGGGCTTGGGAGCCTTCCAGTCGCCGAAGATCTCCTTGGCCTCGTCGTTGGAGACCGAGCCGGCGATGATGACGTCCTCGCCCTGCTTCCAGTTCACGGGGGTGGAGACCCGGTGCTTGGCGGTGAGCTGGAGCGAGTCGATGACCCGCAGCACCTCGTCGAAGTTGCGCCCCGTGGTCATGGGGTAGACGAGGACCAGCTTGACCTTCTTGTCGGGGCCGATGACGAACACGTTGCGGACGGTCTGGTTGTCGGCCGGCGTGCGGCCCTTGGCCTCGCCCGAGACGCTGGCGGGCAGCATCCCGTACAGCTTCGAGATGCTGAGGTCGGGGTCGCCGATCATCGGGAAGTTGGGCTTGGCGCCCTGGGTCTCCTCGATGTCCTCGGCCCACCTCGCGTGGTCGTCGGTACCGTCGACGGACAGCCCGATGATCTTCACGCCCCGGCGGTCGAACTCGGGCTTGAGGTGGGCCATGTAGCCCAGCTCGGTGGTGCAGACCGGGGTGAAGTCCTTGGGGTGGGAGAACAGCACTGCCCAGGAATCACCGATCCAATCGTGAAAACGGATACGCCCCTCGGTGGTGTCGGCCTCGAAGTCCGGGGCCGTGTCGTTGATGGCCAAGCCCATCGTCGTAGCTCCTCTCTACCTCTGGTCGTCGCTTCCTCTGACCAACCGAGAGTCTAATCCCGATCTTCGCGGTCGGCTTTTTCGACGTCGCTCAGCGCTGGTGGACGTAGGTGCCCGGGGCCGGCTCGATGGCCGGGTGGGCGGCGCTTCCCATGGCCGGCGGGCGGGCCTTGCGACCGGCCCGGGCCGAGATCCACCGGGCCCAGTCGTGCCACCACGAGCCCTGGTGGTGCTCGGCGCCGGACAGCCACTGGTCCGGATCGGCGGCGTGGACGTCGTTGGTCCAGTGGGCCCGCTTGGAGTCGGGCGGGTTGACGATGCCGGCCACGTGGCCAGACGAGCTGAGCACGAACCGCACGTCGCCGCCGAGCAGCTGGGTGGTCGCGTACGCCGACCTCCACGGGGCGATGTGGTCCTCCCGGGCGGCCAGGATGTAGGTGTCGGCGGTGACCTGGTCCAGGTGCAGCGCGGTGCCGGCCAGGGTCATCTCGCCCCGGGCCAGCTGGTTCTCCACGTAGCAGTAGCGCAGATAGAACGAGTGCATCTCGGCCGGCATCCGGGTGGTGTCGCCGTTCCAGGCCAGGATGTCGAAGGCGGGGGGCTGCTCGCCCAGGAGCCAGTTGCTCTCGACGTAGTTCCAGATCAGGTCGCGGGAGCGCAACAGGTCGAACATGCCCGCCATCTCCGCCCCGTCGAGGTAGCCCCGCTCGAGCATGCGCTGGTCGAGGCGCTCCACCGACTCCCGGTCCACGAAGCAGCCCATGGGACCGGGCTGGCTGAAGTCGACCAGGGTGTTGAGCAGGGTGGCCGACCGCACCCGATCGTGCTCGGTGGCGGCCAGGTGGGCAAGGAGCATGGTGGTGAGGGTGCCGCCCAGGCAGAGGCCGACGATGTTGGCCTGGGGCTGGCCGGTGATGTCGGCCATGACCTCCAGGGCCTGGTGGGGGCCGTGGAGCAGGTAGTCGTCGAGGGCCACGTCGCGCATCGACTCGTCGGGGTTGCGGTAGCTGATGGCGAAGGTGGTGTGGCCCTTGGACACGGCCCACTCGATGAAGCTGCGGCGCGGCGCCAGGTCCATCACGTAGTACTTGTTGATCCAGGGCGGGCTGGCCAGCAGGGGGACCTCGTACACCGTCGTGGTGGCCGGCTCGTACTGGATCAGCTCCATGAGCCCGTTGCGGAACACGACCTGGCCCGGCGTGACGGCCAGGTTCTCGCCCACGCGGAAGGGCCGGGGGTCCACCTGCCTGGGCCGGCCCCGGTTGGTGGCCACGTCCCGCACCAGGTTGAACAGGCCGGCGACGGCGGAACGGCCGCCGGTGTCCACGGCCCGGCGCAGGGCCACGGGGTTGGTGGGCAGGTAGTTGGTGGGGGACAGGCCGTCGACCACCAGCCCGGCCGCCATGCGGGCCCGGTCCTGGGTGGCTCCGCCCAGCCTGGCCGCCTCCACCAGATCGTCCATGTAGCCGGCCCAGGCCAGGTAGCCCTGCTGGAGCCCGAAGAACCAGGGCTGGCGGTCCCATGCCGGGTCGGCGAACCGGCGATCGCCGGCCTCCGGCTCCAGCGGCGCCGGTACCCGCACGCCGGCGGCCCGGGCCGCGGTGGCGCCGGCGACCTGCGTCAGGGCGGCCCCGTAGCGGGCGGTGGCGGCGAGGACGGCGCGGGGCTTGAACGACAGGGACGCGGCGGTGGCGCCGAGGGCCCGGCCGAAGCCCACCGAGTCGAGGCCGGCCAGCAGGCC
>JBOGHQ010000523.1:0-2841 GCA_050744785.1 Acidimicrobiales bacterium
GGGCCGGCTGGTGGAGCAGGGCAGCCACGCCGAGCTGATGGCGGCCGGCGGCCTCTACGCCGAGTTGTTCGGCCTCCAGGCCTCCGCCTACGAGGTGGCGGCGCCGCCGGCCGGGTAGGGGGCCTCCGTGGCGGCGTCGCGGCGCCGGCACAGCTGGTACTGGGCGGCGGCGTCGAGCAGGGCCTGGCTCACGACCTGGTACCAGCGGGGGCGGGG
Organism: Acidimicrobiales bacterium; assembly: GCA_050744785.1. Lineage (GTDB taxonomy): Bacteria > Actinomycetota > Acidimicrobiia > Acidimicrobiales > JBOGHQ01. The sequence continues at coordinate 217 of JBOGHQ010000523.1, forward strand.
GGCGCCGGTGTCCATGCCGTCTCATCGGCAGGTGGGCCGCCGTTCCTGAAGGGGCAGTGGTGGGACCCTGCCAGACTGGTCGGAGGATGAGCGACTCGTACGAGGCCGACCACCGCCTCCTGGGCGCCTTCGTGGCCGACGCCGGCGGCACCAGCCCCTTCCCGCCCATCGCCGACTACGGCTTCCTGTCCGACTGCGAGTTCACCGCCCTGGTGGCGTCCAGCGGCAACGTGGAGTGGCTGTGCCTGCCCCGCCCCGACGGGCCCAGCGTGTTCGGGGCCATGCTCGACCGGGGCGCGGGCGGCTTCCGCGTGGCGCCCGTGGACGCCGCCGTGCCGGCCGGCCGGCGCTACCTGCCCGGCACCAATGTGCTGGAGACCACCTGGCAGACCCGGACCGGGTGGATCATCGTGCGGGACTGCCTGGTCGTGGGCGACTGGTACCACGGCCGGGAGCGGCTCGGCGCCCAGCGCCGGCCCCCCACCGACCACGAGGCCGAGGGCGTGCTGGTTCGCAGCGTGAAATGCGTCAACGGCTCGGTGGACGTGTCCCTCGAGTGCGAACCCGCCTTCGACTACGGGCTGCACCCGGCCCGCTGGGAGTACACCGGCGACGGCTTCGGGCAGGCCGAGGCGTCGGCCGAGGGGGTGGGCACCCGGCTCCGGCTGGTCACCGACCTGCGCCTCGGTTTCGAGGGCGGGCGGGCTTGCGCCCGGTCGACCCTGAACGAGGGCGACAACGTCTTCGCCACCCTGGCCTGGGGCGACAAGGCGCCACCGGCCACCTACGAGGAGGCCTTCGACCGCATCGAGGCCACCAGCGACTTCTGGCGGCACTGGCTCAACCGGGGCGACTTCCCCGACCACCCCTGGCGGGCCTACCTCCAGCGCAGCGCCCTCACCCTGAAGGGCCTGAGCTACGCGCCCACGGGCGCGGTGCTGGCCGCCGCCACCACGTCGCTGCCCGAGGCCCCCGGCGGGGTCCGCAACTGGGACTACCGCTACTCGTGGGTGCGGGACTCGACGTTCGCGCTGTGGGGCCTCTACACGCTCGGATTCGACGCCGAAGCCAACGACTTCTTCGCCTTCGTGGCCGACGCGGCGGAGGACGGCTCGCCCCTCCAGGTGCTGTACGGGGTGGGTGGCGAGAAGGAGCTGCCGGAGCGCACGCTCGACCACCTGGGGGGCTACGAGGGGGCCCGGCCGGTGCGGGCCGGCAACGCCGCCTACCGCCAGGACCAGCACGACATCTGGGGTGCCATGCTCGACTCGGTGTACCTGCACACCCGGTCCCGGGACCACCTGCCGGAGCGGGCGTGGCCCATCCTGGTGCGGCAGGTGGAGGCCGCCCTGGAGCACTGGCGGGAGCCGGACCGGGGCATCTGGGAGGTGCGGGGACCGGCCCGCCACTTCACGTCGTCCAAGGTGATGTGCTGGGTGGCCGCCGACCGGGGCGCCCGCCTGGCCTCGCTGCGGGACGACGCCGACCGCGTGAAGCGCTGGCAGGAGGCGGCCGAGGAGATCCGGGCCGACGTGTGCGCCAACGGCGTCGACCAGCGGGGCGTGTTCACCCAGCACTACGAGACCGACGCCCTCGACGCCTCCCTCCTCCTGCTGCCCCTGGTGCGGTTCCTGCCGCCCGACGACGAGCGCATCCGGGCCACCGTGCTCGCCATCGCCGACGAGCTCACCGTCGACGGGCTGGTCCACCGCTACCGGGTGGAGGAGACCGACGACGGCCTCACCGGCGACGAGGGTACCTTCACCATCTGCTCGTTCTGGCTGGTGTCGGCCCTGGCGGAGATCGGCCAGACGGCCCGGGCCCGCACCCTGTGCGAGAAGCTGCTCAACCACGCCAGCCCCCTCGGGCTGTACGCCGAGGAGCTGGACCCCCGCTCGGGCCGGCACCTCGGCCACTTCCCCCAGGCCTTCACCCACCTGGCGCTGATCAACGCCGTCATGCACGTCATCAGGGCCGACGCCGCGCCCCGGGGCGGCCCCTTCCGGTGGCCCGGGGCGGCAGGGCTCAGGCCACCGACCCCTGGTTAGGGTGCGGCTGTGAACCGCTGGCTGGCCGGCAAGCGGCCCAACGCCGAGGAGTACGACCGGGCCTTCGTGGAGGGGGAGCGGGCCGGGCGCGACATGCACGGCGAGGCCACCTTCGTGGCGGGCCTGGGGCCGGCGTCGGTGCTCGACGCCGGCTGCGGCACCGGGCGGGTGGCCATCGAGCTGGCCCGCCGGGGCGTCGAGGTGGTGGGGGTCGACCTCGACCCCGGCATGCTGGCCGGCGCCCGGGCCAAGGCACCGCACCTCGACTGGCGGGAGGGCGACCTGGCGACCGTGGACCTGGGCCGGCCCTTCGACGTGGTGGTCATGGCCGGCAACGTGATGATCTTCCTGGAGCCGGGGCGGGAGGCGGCGGTGGTGGCCAACATGGCCCGCCACGTGGCGCCGGGCGGGGCGCTGGTGGCCGGCTTCCTGCTCGACGGCCGCCTGCTGCTGGCCGACTACGACGCCATGTGCGCCGGCGCCGGCCTGGCCCTGGCCGAGCGGTGGGCCACCTGGGGCCGCCAGCCCTGGCACGACGGCGGCGACTACGCCGTCTCCGTCCACCGAACTTCCGGGC
>JBOGHQ010000524.1:0-8258 GCA_050744785.1 Acidimicrobiales bacterium
GTAGGCGGGCATGACCGCCGTCACCAGGGACGTTGCGTGGCGCGCACGTGTGCGGGACGGAGGGTCCACCCGATCGGGGGCGGAGTCGCGTACGTTCCGCGCATGCGCTCGATGGTCGACTCCTCCCAGCTGGACAGTCTTCGCCGTCAGGTCGGGGGTGACGTGGCGACGATGATGGCGGTGGCGGGCACCGACGTGGCCGTGGTGGAGCTGCTGGCGGCCAGCTTGCTGGCGTCATTCGAGGCGGCCGGGGCCCCGATCGAGCTGCCGGAGGCGGTCCTCGACGCGATCGGGGCGCCGGGCGACGCCCGGTCGGCTTGTCTGCTGGCGGCCATGGGCGTCTTGGGCCGCCCGCCGGTGGCGGACATGGCCCGGGACCGGCTGGAGCACCTCCATCGGATGGGGGTCCGTTCGCCGATCGAGGAGCGGGTCGGGGCGTTGGAGGTGGTCGAGGCACAAGTCGCCGAGGGAGACGGCATCGAGGTGCTGTTGGCGCTGCTGCGCCGCCCGGGCCAGCGCGACCCGCAGTTGACGATGGTCGTCGTCGACCACGGGGAGCACGGTGGATGCGCCGTCGACGGGTTCCTCAGCCCGCCGATCCGGGCCAGTTCGATCAGCGCAGCCGTGCGCAAGGCCGGGTGGCGGGGAGCGCCGATGCCGCGTGGCACGGCGGTCGGGACGGCCGATCTGGCCGAGGCGCTGGGCGTCGCATTGGCCCGGACGGCCGACGGCGGTGTGCCGGTGCCGGTGGAGTTGGCGGCGGTCGTGCCGGTGCTGGCGTTGGCGCTGTGCGGGGACCCAGCGGCGTTCGCCGCGGTTGCGGTCGACGCCGGCCACACGCTGGACCTGGAGGTGGGCGACGATGACGACTTCGAGGATCTCATGGAGGAGGTGGCGGGGCATTTCCTGGAGGTGGCGGGCGTCGATCCGGTGGTGAACCGTGCTGGCGATCTGGTGGCCCGGACGATGCTGGACTGGAAATGGCGGACCTGCGACGCTGATCTCGGCTGGTGGACGTGTTCGGACCTGGAGGACTACCTGTTCGGCTACTTCTGCCCGTCGGTGCTCACCCTCGATGTACCTCTCAGCGATGTCCCGGGATGCGTTGCGGCGTTCTTGCACTTCCTCGACGGCCACGACGCCTTGGATGGGGATCCTCTCGATGCGTTGGGGTCCTACGTCGCCGAGCGAGCGGCGGCGTTCGAGCACGCCGCCGCCGACCCTGCCGGCTGGGGCCCGGCCAAGACCGTGATGACGGACCTGTGGGACGGCGCCATCGACCCTGAAGACCCGTTCGGGCTCGGCGAGTGGACCGAGCAGGCGTGCCCCGATGTCAGGTGGCTGCCGCCCGAGACGCGGGCGCCGGGCGGCGAGCGCCGGGCGGCGGGCACCAAAGCCCACAAGACCCGGGAGAAGCGCAAAGCGGCCAGGACCGCCCGGCGTCGCAAGCGCTGACGCCAGCAGGCCAGGGCGCCCCGGCGGTCCGGTCGGGCTTCGGGCGTGGGCGTCAACCGGCCTCGTCGATGTGCGTGCCGGTGAGCTCGAGGCACCGAGCCCGGAGGCGGTCCTGATCGCGGCCAGGGCGGTCCGCGGCGCGGAACACGGCCAGGGCGATGGCAGGCTTGTGACCGCGCACCGCGGACTCGGCGAGGGCGAGCACCGGGCCGGCGCGCTCCGAACCGAGCCGTTGTGCTGTGGTCGGGTAGCGGCTATAGCGCCGTGCAGCGAGATGCATCCAGGCGACGAGCGCGAGCGCCTCCTCGGCTTCGGAGTCGAGATGAACCGAGCGATGCTCGTCGGCCACGCCGAGCAGGATCGACTCGATCAATTCCGCGTGGGTCGCCTTGGCATGAAGGAACGGCAGCGTCGGGCGGCGGTAGGTGAGGGAGTAGGGCTCCCATGTCAACAGCTCGCACAGATCCTGCCAGTAGGCGGCGTCTGGCATTCCCGCCGCCGCCCAGTCGATGTCGACGTAGGCCTCGAACGCCTCGACGCGCAGGTCGCCGAGCGAGCCGAAGGAGTCATCGGCCCGGTCGGCCAGTTCGAGGCCGGCGGTGTGGAACGCCCGGTAGAGGGCGAGTTCCTCCGCCGGTCCCCGGCAGGACGTGGCGAGGCGGTCCAGGCGCTCCGACAGCTGGCGGGCGAGGGTGAGTGTTCGCCGCTCGCCGACGAAGTCGCGCCCCTCGACGGTGCGCCGGAACTTGTCGTAGAACCCGGCGGGGTCGACCGGGAACGACCCCCAATGACCCCGGCGGGCGCGGGCTTCCAGTCGTGCCCGTGGCGTCTCGACCATGGCGGTGGTCATGGACGACGACTGGTAGGCCGACTGCTTGAGGATCTTGGTGCGGGCCTTGGACAGCACGCCCGGCCCTTTCCCCACCGCGACCAGGTCGGCGGCATCCGCGCCGGCCCCGGCCAGCCGGGCACGCAGGTCGCCGAGATGGCTCAGCTTGGCCTCGATATCCTCCCGGAAAAGCCCGCCCACCGATCGTGGCGAGCGAAGCCCGCCGACCAGGTCGGCCTCCAGGCCGTCGAGGTCACCGCCGAAATCGGCCACCGCCACCACGCAGAACCACAGATCCCACCAGGACCACTCCGCGCCGCCCACCACGTCCCACCGCTCGGGCCCGTACGCCCATGGCCGATGCGAGCCCGGACCGGTCGCCGCCGGGCTCACCGCCGGTCAGGCCCGGTCTCGACGCCTGACCAGCGCCGGTAGGCGGCGATCAGTGCCGCCGTCCGCTCCGTCAGGCGACCGGGTGCCACGTCGATCAGCGCGACGGTGTAGCCCTGACCGTTCCGGCGGCAGCGGGCGACCAGACCCCGCCGCTCGTCACCCTCGTAGTCGACGCCCACCACCTCCACCGGAGAGCCGACCACCTCGGCCGGGAACGGGAAGGTGGCCTCGCCTTCGAAGAACTGGTGGAACGCCCAGAGCTGCTCGTCCTCCCCGTAGGCGTCGACCACGATCTCCTCGACCACGGCGTCGATGTCGTCGCTCATCGACGCCAACCTACGCCCCGCCGCCGACCAACCGGCGGCTCCCGCATCGAGCGGTATAGCATGGTCGCTATGTGGGGTGAGGTCGAGCTCGAACCGGAGGTTCGTGACTGGTTCATCGCCCTCGACGAGACCGACTCCGCCCGGGTGCGGTTCCACGTCGACCGTCTCGCCGAGCTCGGGCCGGCGCTCGATGAGCCCCATACCCGTCAGCTGGACGGCAAGTTGCGAGAGCTGCGCTTCTTCCTGGCCGGGCGGCCGACGCGGCTGACCTACTGGATCGCGACGGGACGGCGGATCATCGTTCTGACGGTGTTCGTCAAGACCCAACGCCGCGAGCGGGCTGAGATCCGGAGGGCGAGACAAGCGATGCAACGATGCATGGCCGAGGGGCACACGGCCACCGAGGAGGAGCGAGGGTGATGGACAGGCGAACGAGCTGGGACGACATCAAGGCGCAGCGGCCGCTGAGCGCCGAGGGCCGCGCCGCGTACGAGGACGAGGCCCGGATCAGCGCGTTCCGCGCCATGGTGTTCCGGCTGCGTAGCGAGGCGGGGCTCACCCAGGCCGAGCTGGCCGAGCGGATGGGCACCACCCAGTCGGCGATCGCCCGCATGGAAGGCGGCGGGGCCCGCCCGACGCTGGAGACCCTCGAGAAGCTGGCCGCCGCCGTCGGGGGTGAGCTGGTGGTCGGGGTCGGTGTGAACCTGTCGGACAATCGCAGCATCGCCAAGCTCGTGCGCGACGGCCACGCCGTCGTCCGCCGCGCCGGCTGACCGAGCACCTTGTCGTGTCATGGGCGGGCACGGGGCCGGTTGAGCTCGGCCATCAGCTCCCGGTTGGCCTGACGGGCGCCCTCCAGGTCGTCGTCCCGGCGGCGGAGCTGGGCGTCGAGCCCGTCGATCCGGGCCTGGAGGGCTGCCACCTGGTCGCCGAGCTGCGTGTCACCGACGACGACCCCCTTGCCGGTGAGCTCGGCGGCGACCTCCTGGCCCAGGGCTTCTGACAGGCGGCACTCGAGGACGCGGACCCGTTCCCGGAGTCGGTGGTTCTCGGCCTTGGCGTTCTCGAGGTCGGCGCGCAGCGACGCGCCCGTGACCTGGGCGGTGGCGGCGAGCCGCCCGGAGAACCGGGCGACGGCCTCGGCGGCCTTGAGGTCGATCGCGGCGCGCAGCTCGGGGTGGTCGTAGATGAACCGTCGCGACACCCGGGCGAGGCGGGCGACGGCGGCGACATTGAGGGGCTGGCCGGCGGTCTCGACCGCGTCGAGCGCGGCGCGCACCGCGGCGACCTTGGCCTGGGAGTCGGCCCGGCGAAGCTCGGTGAGGCGGGCAACGCCGGCCTCGGTCACCGGGCTTCCGCCCGGTGAGTGGTCACGGACCGGCCTCCCGGGCCGGTCACCGGGCACCGTGCCGTTGGGCCTCGACGGTCGGGAACAGGACGGGGGCGGGCTGGGTGACCAGGCCGCGGAACTCGACCGGGAAGGTGGCCTCCAGGTCCGCTCGGCCCTTGCGCAGCAGCCCGATCGCCTCCTCGACCGCGCCGCGATCGTCGGTGTCGAGCCCGCAGAGGGCGTCCTGGCAGGCGGAGATCAGTCGGCTGACGGTCTCGATCTCGTCGTCGGAGGGGACCGCTTCCCGCTGGGCCCATTCGGCCAGGGCGGGGACCGCCGCGGCCAGCCGCTCCCGGGCCGCGAGCAGCTTGGTCAGGTAGGCACGCAGCTCGGGCAGGTAGGAGGGGTCGGTGCGGAAGTGGGCGCAGCCGAAGCACTTGTAGCGAAAGTCGCACGCCTTGCCTTGGGCGCGGACGTTCGACGGTTCGCTGCAGCTGCCCATCGGCACTGCGATCTGGGAGAGGGCGTAGCGGCCGAGGTCGCTCCCGGAGATCTTGTCGACGATGAGCAGGCGGGCACCCGAGGCGGTCAGCTGCAGCGGCAGCTCGCGCTTGATGGCGTCGCGCTTGCGTTCGGTGGTGATGCGGTAGTAGCCGCTGGTGGTGTCGAGCTTGTCGTGGCCCATCAGGTCCTTGAGGACGTCCACTGGTGTGCCGGCGTCGACGTGACGCTGCGCGTAGGTGTGGCGCAGGGCGTAGGGGAAGATCCGGGCCGCGTCGAAGCCGATCGGCTCACCGCTGGCGTCGCGCTGCAGGTGCACGCCGCCCTGCGCGTCCAGCCACCCTTCGAACAGCACGAGCCGATCGGCCCAGGCTCGCAGCTCGCTCGCCCAGGTGTTCGCGCCGATCGGGCGGCGCCCGCCCTTGTGGCGCTGCAGGCCCGGGAACAGGACAAGCTCGGGCTCGGGGGTGTGGGGGAACAGCGCCCGGACCGCGGCCTGCTGGTCGCGGACGAGCTCGGCGGTGTGGGTGTGGATCGGGAGCCGGCAGCGCAGCTTTCCGACCTTGGCCATGTCGTGGACCAGCACCGGGACCATCTCGGCCACGCCGGTGTCCGGGTTGGCCCGCTGGTCATGGGCCAGGCAGTCAAAGGCCAGCCCGCACAGCTCGCTCGGGCGCCGGCCGACCTCGATGCCGATCAGGAAGCGGCGGCGGGCGTCGGGGGCGAGCATGGCCAGGTTCGTCTCGTCGAGGAGCTGGGCGAGCACGGCGTCGGGGATCGCGTCGCCGATCTCATCGTCGGGCTTGGTGATCGGCATCGGCGGGATCTCGTCGCGGGCGACCATCACGGAGCGGGAAAGGCCACGCAGCGGCCCGCCGTGCCCGTCGAGCTCGAGGTCCCGGCAGTCGCGCAGGAACTGGCGGAGGAACCCGACGGTCTTGTTGTGCATGAACGCGCTGAGCTTGGCCTGGTTGACCAGTACCCGGAGCGCGACCAGGAACGAGGCGACATCGTCTCTGGTGAGCGCGGCGGGGTCGTGCCCGCCGTCCGGGCGGCGGCTGAGATGGCCGGACCAGCGGCCCACGGCGGTGACCACCGCCTGCACCGTCGACGGGGTCCGCAGGAGCGGAAGGCGCGACGCCGCCCACGCTTTGGCCGCGTCACGCAGCCAGGCTTGGCGGACTGGTTCCGCCGGAAGGTGACCGGGATGGCGCAGTGGTCTCCCGCCGACGAAGCTCAGCTCCCCGGCGAAGCCCCACACCCGCAGGTCCCACACGTCCTTCGCGCCCTCGGTCAGGGGGGTCTTGGGCGGCCAGCTCGATCGCGTCGAGGGTGTGGCTGACGAACCGCCGCGCCGATCCGTTCATCGACGGGCCTGCCAGCTCGGCGAGGGAGCCCGATCCCACCCGGCGCGCCAGTCGGGCCACCGCCCGCAGGTCGGCCAGCCGGCGCTTGACGCCGGCATCCACGCTGACCTGAATGCCGAAGAGGAACTCGGTCACGAACCGATCGGGGAGCCCGGCAAGAGCGATCCGCCCGCCCCGGTCGCCCAGCAGCGGGTCGACGGCGCTGCGCCAACACCCGAGCTCGGGCCGGCCGGCGCGGGCCCAGCGGCTGTGGTGGCCGTCGCACAGCCCGTGGCGGTGCGCGGCGAGCCGATCACACGCCTCGACCACGCAGGTCCCGATCGTCGGGCGTGGCGCCGCCGGCCCGAACCGCTCGTCTCCGCCCACGTAGGCCTCGACGCTCTGGTGACGGTGCCGGCGCAGCCCCTCGCAGGCCACGCACAGCCCGTTGCTCTTGGCGGGGCGCTGATGGCCGGGTGTCCGGCACACCCGGCAGAGACGCTCGCGCCGGTAACGCTGCCGGGACGTCGGGGTGGCCACGAACCGGTCCCGGTCGCCGCCCACCTCCCGCCAGCGCAGGGTGCAGCCGGCGCACAACACCCCCGGACCGCTGCTCTCGTAATCGCACCCGGCCACCGTGCACTGCGTGTAGCCGAGAACCGGGTGTGCGGGGTCGACGGTGAAGACCCCGGTGAGGGGATCCCAGCCCTAGCGGCGCAGGCGCTCGAGGTCGGCCACGTTCCGGAGGTGGTCGACCGATCCCTCGGCGGTCTCGACCCGGGCGACCCTGGCGAGAGCGGTCAGGGCTCAGCCCTCGGTCGGGCGGGCCCCGGCAGGGGCGGGAGTCTCTCGACGGCGGCACGAAGCCGCTCGTCGGACGGCCGGGTGTAGATGTCGGTTGAGCTGAAGCGGGCGTGATGCAGCAGATCCTTGATCACGGCGATGTCCGCGCCTGCCTCCGCCAGCGCCCGGCCGGTGCCGTGACGGAACATGTGGGGGGTGACCCGGAGGCGAGCCCCGCTCGACGCGACAGCCCCTCCAGTAGCTGATGGGCGGTCGCGTAGCGCATCGGCCCGCCCACCGGGCGGTGGAACAGGTTGACGAACGCGAAGTCGCACTCGGCCGCCGCGGTGACCGCCTCGCGTTCGATCAGGTACATCTCGTAGATCGCCACCACGTCCATGCGCACGGGGACGGTGAACGGCGCTGTCGTCTTCGCCCTCGCCCGGTTCGGGTTGTCCCGGGGGACGACGTGAACGTGGGGGCCCCGCACCCGGCAACCGAGTGCTGTGGCGTCGGCCATCAGGTGGACGTCGGAGCGCCGCAACCCGAGCGCGGCGCCGATCCGCATGCCGCAGTGCCACAACAGCGCGATCAGGAACCGGTCCCGCCAATGCTGGGCGACCCCCAACAACGCGGCTGCCTCCTCCCTGGTGACCGCCGCCGGCGAAAGGAAGCGCTCCGAGCGGAGCTGATGGCGGGGCTGGGCCCGGTACTGCACGCCGCCGCCCTCGGGCTTGAGCTCCTCCGGCAGGTGGCGGGTCTCGCCCACCTCCCACAGCAGCGGCAGCACCCCGTCGGCCACCCGGGCGGTGACCACCGCGAAGCGGTAGAAGGAACGGACCGCCGCCAGCACGTGGTTCACCCGCCGACTGCTGCGCTGCGCGCCCACACTCCGGCCGGGCCGCTCGATCGGTGACATCCGCAGCGCGGCCACGAACAGGTGCAGGTCCCGGGCCGCCGCCAGGCGGTCGCGGCCGCTGCCGCAACGCCAGGCTTCGAACATGGCGATGTCGCGGGCGTAGGCCTCGGTCGTCGCCTCGGCCCGACCACGGCCGGAACGCAGGTAGAACAAGAACGAGTCCAGGTCGGCCACGCGGGCCAGCGATCCGTCGAGCACCGTCCAGTAGGCGAGGCCGTCGCCGAGGGCGACCCGGAACGCTCGGAACTCGACCGGCTGGGCCACACCATCGATCACATGTTCGATCATACGAAGGGGCAGTGACAGTCACGGTGAGCCTGGTCGCCCCGGTGCACACAGATGCACACGTCCCGATGGTCACAGAACGGCGACGATG
>JBOGHQ010000525.1:0-1756 GCA_050744785.1 Acidimicrobiales bacterium
AGCTCACGCTGGCCGTCGGGGAGACCCGCCGCCTCGACGTCGACGGGAACTAGCAAAGTCCCGTGGCCACAAACCCTCGCCCCGTTTGCACGGGCCGAGGTCCGCGGCCGCTCCCGCCGCCGTAGGCGGCCCCTCCGGCTGCGGGCACCAAAGAGACAGGGCGGAGCGGCGCCCCGCCGGAGCACGATCCATTCGGCCGAATGGAGTGAGCGAAGCGAACGAATGAGGCCGAGGCACCAGTGCCTCCCCGGGCTCACCCCGGTAACCTCTTCCGCCAGCCACGGAAGGGGACGGCAATGGCGAACGGGCACGGTCCGGTGCGGTGCCGGCCGCCCCTGCTGGTCTGGGTCGCAGGGGCTGCGCTCGCCGCCGGCCTGGCCTCGTGCGGCTCGGGGAGCGGGCCTCCGCCCAACATCCTCGGCACGGCCAGGAGCTGGACACCGATGGCCGGCAACGAGATGAAGGGCCGCTATGCGCACGCCACCGTATGGACCGGCGAGGAGATGGTCGTCTGGGGCGGGTACGACAACGAGTCGTACTTCGGGGACGGCGGTGCCTACGACCCCGCCACCGACTCGTGGCGGGCCCTCCCGCCCTCGCCCCTCGGACCGCGATCACTGCGCCAGGCCGTCTGGTCGGGCCGCGAGGTCCTGCTGTGGAGCGGGGAGAGCGGTGGGGAGGCCAGCGCCCCCGACGGCGCCGCCTACAACCCCGCCACCAACGCCTGGCGCTCCCTGCCCCGGGCGCCCATCGCCGGCCGGGCCGGGTACGCCACCGCCTGGACCGGGGCCCACATGCTGGTCTGGGGGGGTGGTGGCCGGGCCCGCCAGCTCACCGACGGCGCCGCCTATGACCCAGCCGCCGACAGCTGGCGCCGGCTGGGCCGCTCACCGCTGTCGCCCCGCTTCGGCATGGCCAATGTCTGGACCGGCACCGAGCTGGTGATCTGGGGCGGTGCGGCCGCGGAGAACGAGGCGCTGGCCGACGGCGCCGCCTACAACCCGGGCACCGACGCCTGGCGGCCGCTGCCCCCCTCGCCGCTGGTCGCCCGGTACCGGACGGGGTATGTGTGGACGGGCAAGGAACTGGTGGTGTGGGGCGGTGAGGACGGGGCCAAGCGGTTCGCCGACGGCGCCGCCTACGACCCCGCCACCGACGCCTGGCGGCCGCTGCCCGCCGCGCCGCTGGCGGGCCGCGACGGGCATGGCGCGGTGTGGACGGGCGAGAAGGTGGTGATCTGGGGCGGCGAGGACGAGGCCCTCTACGGCAACGGCGCCGCCTACGACCCGGCCACCGACGGCTGGGCCCCGCTGTCATCCACCATCTTCAAAGCCCGAGCCGACATGAGCGAGGTGTGGACGGGGGCGGAGCTGCTCCTCTGGGGCGGGCGGGCGGCGGCGCAGGGCGTCACCTTCGCGCCCGCCAACGACGGCGCCCGGTTCGCCCCCTAGGTCGCTCCGGCGGGGACGAGCCGCAAGGAGGCGGTGTCGTAGGGGCCGTCGAGGCGGCGGCCCACCACGCCGGCCAGGCCTTGCTCCCGAGCCGCGGCCAGCAGCGCGGTGCCCTCTCCCGGCTGGGACGGCGCCGTCTGCCACGCACGGCCCGAGAGGTCGAGCTGGGCCAGCAACGAGCGGCGCTGGCGGTAGGGGAGGGGGGCGGCGCTGTGCCCCTCCAGCCACACCAGGTCGGCGGCGAAGAACACCGCCGGTGAGCGAGCCGCCTGGCGCCGGAGGGCGGCGTCGCCCCGGGCCTGCGC
>JBOGHQ010000526.1:0-1739 GCA_050744785.1 Acidimicrobiales bacterium
GGACGGCCCGGTTCAGCCGCAGGGCGCCCAGCGAGCCGCCGAAGATGGCCAGGACCGACCGGTCGGCGGGAAGGCCGAGGGCGACGCGGGCGCGGGCGCCGTCGCGGGCCCGGTCGACGGCGGCCACCTCGGGCCTCACCGGGTTGCCGGTGACCACGGCCCGGGGCAGGGGGGTGGCCTCGAAGGCCACCGCGCTGGACCGTGCGAAACGGCCCATCAGTCGGTTGGCCAGGCCCGGCACCGCGTTCTGCTCGTGCAGCACCAGCGGGACCCGCAGCGCCGCCGCCGCCACCGCGCACGGCACGCTGGCGTACCCCCCCACCGACAGCACCACCGACGGGCGCAGCCGGCGCATCAGGAGCAGGGCCTGGCCCACGCCCCGGGCCAGGCCGGCGGCGGCCCCCACGTTGTCCAGGGTGAGCCGGCGGGCGATCCCCCGCCCGGGCAACAGCGTGAGGGGCAGCCCGGCCTCGGGCACCAGTCGGGCCTCCAGGCCCCGCTGCGACCCCACGAAGTGCAGCGTGCCGGGCTCGTGGCCCCTGTCCACCAGGGCCCGGGCCACGGCCAGGGCGGGCAGGACGTGGCCGGCCGTGCCGCCCCCCGCCACCACCGCCCAGGTCGAGGCCGTCAACGGGCCGCGCCCCGGGCGCCGGCCGGCGGCCGGCCCTGGCCGGCCACGTTGAGCAGCACGCCCGCAGCGGCCATGAGCAGGATGAGCGACGAGCCTCCGAAGGAGACGAACGGCAGGGGCACCCCGCTGACCGGCAGCACCCCCACCACGGCGCCGATGTTCACCACTGCCTGCCCGGTGACCCAGGCCGTGATGCCGACCGCCAACAGCATCCCGTAGCGGTCCGGGGCCCGCAGGGCGGTGCGCACGCCGAGCACGGCGAAGGCGGCGAAGAGGGCCAGCACCAGCAGGCTGCCCACCAGGCCGAGCTCCTCGCCGATGATGCTGAAGATGAAGTCGGTGTGGGCGTTGGGCAGGAAGCCCCACTTGGCCCGGCTGGCCCCGACGCCCACCCCGGTGAGGCGGCCGGTGCCGAGGCCCACCAGCGACTGCACCACCTGGTACCCGGTGTTGTCGGCGTCGGCCCAGGGGTTGAGGAACGACAGCATGCGCTCCCTGCGGTAGGGCTCGGACATCCCGAGGACGAAGGCGGCGGCCGCGGCCGTACCCAGCAGGCCGGTCATGGTGCGCAGCGGGGTCCCGGCCACCAACAGCAGGCACAGCACCACGCACCCGGCGATGAGGGTGGTGCCCAGGTCCGGCTGCTGGAGGATGAGCCCGCCCACGACGAGAAAGACCAGCACCATCGGGGGCAGGGCGGCGCGGGCCGCGTCGGGCGAGGTGGCCCGCCGGGCCAGCAGGTCGGCACCGAAGAGGACCAGGGCCAGCTTGGCCAGCTCAGAGGGCTGGAACCGCCAGCTGCCCGCACCCAGCCATCGGGTGGAGCCCCCGGCCGTGAGGCCCAGGTCGGGGACGTGGACGAGGAGCAGGAGGCCGATGGCGAGCAGCAGCACCGGCACGCCGAGGCGCCGCAGCCGGCGGTAGTCGACGCGGGCCGCCACCACCAGGGCGGCCGTACCGGCCAGCACCCACAGGACCTGGCGCCGGAAGTACAGCCACGACGACCCGTCCTCCCGGAGGGCCTGGACCGACGAGGCGCTGAGGACCATCACCAGCCCGATGAGGCACAGCACGGCCACGACGGCGGCCAGCAGCACCTGGCCCGGGC
>JBOGHQ010000527.1:0-3474 GCA_050744785.1 Acidimicrobiales bacterium
CGGTCACGTCGTACTGGAACCGGCCGGCGCCCGTCGTCACGAAGATCTGGTCGCCCGCCGACAGGTCGTCGAGGTCGGAGAACGGGGCCCCGTAGGTCGTGCGGTGCCCGGCGATGGCGGCGTTGCCCTTCTCGCCCGGCAGCGGCGTCCCCGGGTAGTGGCCGGGACCGGCCTTGAGGTCCTCGACGTCCACCCCCTCGATCACGAACTTCTTCAAGTCGATCTTGGGGATCTCGATCATGGCCACCGAGTCGCCCAGGTCGATGGGGGGCAGGGTGGTGGTGGTGGCCGGCCCCCCGGACGGGCTTGGGATGGTCGGCACCGACGTCAGCAGCGCCCGCTGCGCGAACTTCTTCTCGAGATCCCTCTGGCCCCGAGCCTCGGCGATCCCCGTTCCCCAGAGCTGGTAGCCCACGAAGAGGAACAGGAGGATGCCGATGCTGATCAGGGCTTTCCCGAGCCCTCGAATGACTCTCCGGAGGTCCACCAGGCGCACAGGCTATGGGACGCGCTTGGACCGTATTCCGGCACCCCCGGTAGCTTGGAGGCGGTCCCGCAATGCCCCTTGCCGTTCGCCTTCGTGCCGCAGTCTCCCTTCTCGGCCGGTTCCCCGCCCTCGCCGGCGTCGACCTCGACGTGGCTGTCGGCGAGATCGTGCTGCTCCAGGGGCCCAACGGCGCGGGCAAGACCACGCTGCTGCGGGCGTGCGCCGGCCTGGTGCCCATCTCCGAGGGCGAAGCCGAGGTATTGGGCTGTGACCTGCGCAGAGACCGGCGGGCCGTCCGCCGGCGGGTCGGCCTGCTGGGCCACGCCACGTTCCTCTACGACGAGCTGACGGTGGCGGACAACCTTCGCTTCTCGGCCCGGGCCGCCGGCCTGCGTGGCCCGATCGCCGTGAACGGCGCAGAACTGGCCGCCGCCCAGACTGCCATGGAACGGCTGGGCCTCGACGGACGGCTCCGCAACCTGGCAGTGTCCAAGCTTTCCGCCGGCCAGCGCCGCCGGGTCGCGCTGGCCGCCGTCCTCGCCCGCAAACCGGAGCTGTGGCTGCTGGACGAGCCCCACGCCGGCCTCGACGCCGCCGGCCGGGACCTGCTGGACGAGGTGGTGCGGGCCGCGGCGGCGGGTGGTGCCACCGTCGTGCTGGCCTCCCACGAGGCGGAGCGGGCGTCGGCCCTGGCCGGGCGCACCGTCGTGATGGCCGGTGGCCGGGTGGTGCCGGCGCCGGCCCGGGAGCCCGTCCATGTGGCGTGACGCCCTGCTGGTGGCGGGCAAGGACCTGCGCATCGAGGTCCGTTCGAGGGTGGCCACCAACCAGGTGGCGCCCTTCGCCCTGGTGATCCTCATGCTGTTCGGCTTCGCCCTCGACCCCGACCGTGGCGTCCTCACCCGGGCCTCGGCGGGGCTGTTCTGGGTGGCCGTGCTGCTCTCGGCCCTGCTGGCGGTCCAGCGCAGCTTCGCGGTGGAGGCCGGCGACGGCGCCGGCGACGGCCTGCGCCTGTCGGGCCTCGACCCGGCCGGCATCTTCCTCGGCAAGGCGGCCGCGGTGGCGGCCCACCTGGTGCTGCTCCAGGTCGTCCTGGCCGCCGGCGTGGTGCTGCTCTACGACGCCGACCTGGGCGGCCCCGTCCTGCTGCTCGCCACCTGCGGGGCGGCCACGGTGGGGCTGGCCGCGGCCGGCACCGTCTACGGCGTCCTGGCCGCCGGCCTGCGGGTGCGGGAGACGCTGCTGCCCCTGCTGCTGCTGCCGGTGGTGGCCCCCGTCCTGCTGGCCGCCACCCGCGCGTGGGAGGCCGGCACGGGCCTGTCCGCCGACGACGGCTGGCGGTGGGCCCAACTGCTGGCCGTCTTCGCCACCGTGTACGTGACCCTGGGTGTCCTCGCCTTCGGCACCCTCCTGGAGGAATCGTGACCGGCCCGGGAGGACGGTCCATCGAGCGGCTCACTGGTGAGCGCTCTGAGAGGTGTGTGCACCAGTGACCATCCCTGCCGCCGCCCCGACCACCAAGAGCACGGCCACCGCCTTGCTCGGCGCGGCGTCGTTCTTCGCCGTGGCCACCACCATCGTGCTCGGCTGGCGGCTGCCGCCCACACGCGAGCAGGGCACCTACGCCCGGCTCATCGCCATCCACCCGCCGTTGGCCTGGGCCTCCTACGTGGCCTTCGGCGTCACCGCCATGGCCAGCATCCTCTGGCTGTGGCGGCGCACCCGGGCGCCCAGGTGGGACCGGCTGGCGGCCGCCTCGGCCGAGGTCGGCGTGGTCTTCTGCGCCCTCACCCTCGTCACCGGGTCCATCTGGGGTCGCCCCACCTGGGGCGTGTGGTGGACCTGGGACGCCCGCCTCACCAGCACCGCCCTCCTGCTGGCCCTGTTCGTCGGGTACCTGGCCCTGCGCCGGGTGGCGGCCGACCCCGACACCCGGGCCCGCCGCTCTGCCATCGCGGCCCTGGTCGCGGTGGCCGACGTGCCCATCGTCCACTTCTCGGTCGACTGGTGGCGCACCCTCCACCAGGGCCGCTCCCTGGCCCAGCTCACGCCCCAGGACGACCTGGACGGCTCCTACACCTCGGTGATGCTGCTCGGCTTCGTAGCCATGACCCTGCTCTACGGCTGGCTGGTCACCCACCGCACCCGGGTGGAGGCGCTGGAGGAACAGCTGGAGGGGGATGCCTTCGAGGTGGCCCTGGAGGAGCGCCGGGCCGAGGCCGGCGCCGATGTGGTGGGGGCCGGCGCCCGATGAGCGACGGCTACGTCCTGGCCGGCTACGGCATCACCATGGGCACCCTGGGCCTCTACGCGGCGCGCGTGCTGTGGCGGGGACGGGCCCTTGGTCGTTCATTGCGCGAAAGGCCGCCAAGGGGTGGCGCCCTTGCGCGAAATGAATCGGAGGAGACCGGGTGACGGCGCCGGCGCCGGCCCGTCCTCGCGCCGCGATGGGCCGGCGCCGGGAGTGGATCGCCGGCCTGGTGATCGCGGCCGCCCTGGCCTTCCTGCTGTTCCGGGCCGTGGGCGACGCCACGGTGTACTTCAAGACGGCCGACGAGGCCGTGGCCGAGCGGGAGGAGCTGGGTGACAAGCGGTTCCGCCTCGAAGGGCTGGTGGTGCCGGGCAGCGTCGAGGAGGCGGCCGGCGAGGTGGACTTCACGGTGCAGGGCCAGCAGGGGGCCAGGGTGGACGTGGCCCACGAGGGTGACGTGCCCGAGCTGTTCCAGCCCGACATCCCAGTGGTCCTCGAGGGCCGCTTCCAGGGGGCGCGGTTCGTGAGCGACCGGATCCTCGTCAAGCACACCAACGAGTACAAGGCCGAGAACCCCGAGCGGGTGAAGGACTACTCCGGCTCCTGATGATGGGAGCGCGGGAATGAACGCCGTCCTCGGCCAGAGCGCCGTCCTCCTCGGGTTCCTGGCCGCGGTGTCGGGCGCCGGCACCACCCTGGCCGGCCTGGTGCTGCGCCGGCCCGCCCTG
Source organism: Acidimicrobiales bacterium (assembly GCA_050744785.1). Classification (GTDB taxonomy): domain Bacteria; phylum Actinomycetota; class Acidimicrobiia; order Acidimicrobiales; genus JBOGHQ01. The sequence continues at coordinate 3,467 of JBOGHQ010000527.1, forward strand.
CTGCGGCG
>JBOGHQ010000528.1:0-3915 GCA_050744785.1 Acidimicrobiales bacterium
TCAGGCGCGGATCATGGGCGCTTCGGCGGCGTGGCGGGCCCGCAGGGTGTCGTCCCAGCTGCCGTTGCAGTAGGTGGTGACGGAAGAGATCCGGCCGCCGGCGACCTCGCACAGATGGAGGCGGCGGGCGGTCAGCATGCCGTTTGGGGTGTGGTGGGTCTCGACGTGCTCGGTCACGAAGCCGGAAGCGGTGGGCACCGTGCGCACCACCTCGATCTCGACCGGCCCGGCCGCGATGGACCGCAGCTGGGCGGTGAAGGCCTCGCCCGGTCCCTGCCGTTGGAACCGCCAGAAGGGTGGCAGCAGGTCGAAGAAGGTGTCCTGGGCGAACACGTCGTTGCCCGCCTCGAAGGCGGAGAAGCAGCGATGAAACCCGGCACTGAGCCGGTCGACCGTCTCCTGGTCGAGGGTCGTCGTGGGTGTCTGCGTCGTCATGGGATGACCGTACGAGATGCTCCGGGTCGCCCGCATCGCCCGGATGCCCCATCTCCTGTTCGGAGCCGCTCGGGTGAACGCCCTATCGCGACGAGGGCGTGGATACCAGGTGATGCTCGTAGGCGTAGGCGGTCGCCGCGGCCCGGCTGGTGACGCCGAGCTTGGCGAAGATGTTCTCCACGTGGCGGCCGACGGTGTGCTGGCTGATCGTGAGCGCCGACGCGATCTCCCGGTTGGTCTCGCCGGCGGCCAGATGAACCAGCACCTCGCGTTCGCGCTCGGACAGCAGCGCATCGCCAGTCGGCTTGCCAAGCAGCCCGGTCAGCCCGACGAGGCGCTCGAGATCGGGGCGAGCACCGAGCTCCGTGAGCGCCATCCTGGCGGCGTCGAGCTCGAGCGTCGCGGCCGTCCGGTCACCGAGCGCGGCGCACGCCAGGCCGAGCGTGACCGCGGTGCGGGCCGCCTCATACGGCATGCGCAGCGTCTGCCACGCACGGGCCGCGGCCCGTAGTTCCCGGAGCGCTCCGCCCGGGTCGCCTTCGGCAACGAGAACGCTGCCCACCGCGTGGGCCGCCATCGCCCCCAGCAGCGGCGAGGCCGACAGCGGCGCCACGGCGGCCAGCTCGTCCGCCGCCTCCCGGGCACCGGCCAGGTCGCCGACGGCGCGGAAGATCTCGGCCGCCGCCGCCAGCAGCGCTGGTCGCTCCAGTGCATCGGGCGCTTCCTGCAGGGCCCGGCGGATCGTGACGGCGGCGGCGGCGGCGTCGCCACGCGCCAAGTCGAGGAGGGCGAGCCCCGGCATGGGATGGTGGCCGCGACGGCCAGCTTCCAGGTACGCGGCGGCGGCCTGATCGAGCTCACCGAGCAGCCGGTGCAGTTCCCCTTGCTGGTAGTAGGCCATGCCGAGGGCCGGATGTGGGGGGTTCGCAAGACGTCGGCACGCCGCCTCGGCCGTGGCGATCGCCTCGGTCCAGCTCCCCGCCGCCTGCTGGAGCTGTGAGCGATGGACCAGGCACTGCCCGCGATAGGGCACCAGATCGGGCTGCGCGTCGCACCACACACCCAGCGCGTCGGTCCACTCCGACGCCCGGGCCAGGTCGAACAGCCGCAGGCACTCGATGATCACCGCGCAGTACACGATCCCCGACACGACCGGCCCGACCTCACCGGCCGTGACCCCCACCATGACCTCGTCGAACCGGGCCACCCCGGTCTCGGTGTCGCCCAGGACTATCAAGGCCTGGCCCTCCCCGAGCAAGCCCAGCGCCCGCAGATCGGCGTCGTCGAACCGCCGGCCCACCTCGATAGCCCGCACCGAAAGCTAACCTCGATCCTCGGGACCGGTAGTGAGGCTCGCAGTCCTGATCTGCTGAGCCGGTAGGCGGCGAGAAAGCCTTCCAGTGCTGGGGTTCATGACGACCACGGCGTCGTCGGTGTAGGGGATCTTCTTGAACCAGGTGACGGTTGTGCTGGTGTCGGACCAGCGACAGGGCCGAAGCCGTTCGGGCACTATCGGCCAAACAGCCTTGTAGTTACAGGGTTGTGAGCAACTCAACTCCGTAGGGTCCACCCGCTGGAGCAGGTCCGACTCTACGATGATCGCATGTCGTTCAAGAAGATCGCCTGAGGTATGCGGGCGGGTTCGGAGTACTTCCTCCAGCCCGGCGAGCCGGCCCAGCGCCGCTACGAGGCGCTGCGGTCCTACTTCGTCGACGAGGCCTCGGCGGCTGACGTCGGCGAGCGCTTCGGCTACTCGGCTGCGACGGTGCACCAGTTGGCGGCCGAGCTGCGGGCCGGGCGCAGCGAGTTCTTCCGCTCCTCCAAGCCCGGCCCGAAGGGGCCGCGCAAGGCCGGTCGGGTGCGGGACCGGGTGCTGGCGCTGCGGGCCGAGGACCGCTCCGTCACCGAGATCGCCTCCCAGCTCGGGGCCGAGTGCAACCCGGTGTCGGCCCAGACGGTGTGGGCCATCCTGCACGCCGAGGGGATCGAGCGCCTGGCCCGGCGGGGCCCGGGCGGTCCCGCCCCGCGCACCGACCCGGTCAAGGCCAGGGCACTTCGCGAGTGGCCGAGCGGGGCCAGCTGGCCCTGCGACCACGCCGGGCTGTACCTGCTGGTGCCCGCCATGGTCGAGCTCGGCCTCGACGCCCTGGTTGCCCAGGCCCGCTACCCGGGCACCAAGGTGTTGTCGTCGTTGCACTCGCTCGGGTCGTTGCTGTTGGTCAAGGCCAGCCGCCGGGGCCGGGCCGCCAACGCCTTTCCTCTCGGCGCCGACCCCGGTCTCGGGCTCGCCCTCGGCCTGGTGGCGCTGCCCAAGGCCACCCACCTCACCAGCTACTCCTACCGGGTGAAGCGCTCGTCCAACGTCGCCCTGCTCGAGGGCCTGGCCCGGCGGTGCCGCCAGGTCGGGCTCTACGGCGGGGAGGCCGGGTTCAACTTGGACTTCCACTCCATCCGCCACCACGGCTCAGAGGTCCCCCTGGAGAAGCACTACGTGCCCGCCCGATCCCAGCGCACCCGGGCCGTGTTGACCTTCTTCGCCCAGGACCACGCCTCCACCGAGATGGTCTACGCCAACGCCGATCTCACCAAGGCCGACCAGGCCGCCGAGGTGATCGCCTTCGCCGAGTACTGGTCGCGCGTTGCCGGTGAGGCGCCGGGGCTGTTGTGCTTCGACTCCAAGCTCACCACCTACCCCATGCTCGACGAGCTGTGCGCCCGGGGCATCACCTTCCTCACCCTGCGCCAGCGGGGCAAGAAGGTGCTCGAGGCCCTGGCCGCCCTGCCCGATTCGGCCTGGACCACCCACACGATCAAGCGCTCCGGGCGCTACCGGCGCCCCCAGGTCCACGAGGAGGTGGTCCGCCTCAAAGGCATCGACCATCCGCTGCGCCAGATCGCCATCCGCAACATCGGCCGTGACGAGCCCACCTTGTTGATCACCAACGACCTGGCCACCCCGGCCAAGGACCTGTTCGCCCGCTACGCCGAGCGGATGATCATCGAGAACGAGCTCGACGCCGACATCTCCGGCTTCCACCTCAACGCCCTGGCCTCCGGACTTCCCCTCAACGTGGACCTCGACACCACCCTCACCGTGCTCGCCGGCAACTGCTACCGCCTGCTGGCCCGCAAGCTGCCCCGCTACGAGCTCGCCACCCCCGACCGGCTGTGGCGCCACTTCCTCGACAACACCGGCACCGTGACCGTCGCCGAGGACCACGTGCAGGTGGACCTGGCGCTGCGCACCTACACCCCGGTGCTCATCGACGCCGGCTTCCCCGAACTCGACGTGGCCGTCCCGTGGTGGGGCGGTCGCCGGTTGCGCTTCGGGTTCCCGCCCCGCTGAAAGGTCCAAAGGGTCGAAACCTCAGGGGATCTACTTTCCCGAGGATCGAGGCTAAGCGCTACCGCCGTGGTGGGCTGCCCTCGTGCTGCGCCGGGTCGACGAGGCGGTAGCCCACCCCCGGCTCAGTGATGAGG
>JBOGHQ010000529.1:0-7436 GCA_050744785.1 Acidimicrobiales bacterium
GCGCCGGTCGAGCCGGCCCCGCCGCCCGGCACCCGCACCTGGGAGGTCCGCCCCGGCCAGCACTTCTGGGCGGTGGCGGAGCGGGTCCTCGCCGAGGCGTGGCAGGGGGCGGCACCCACCGACGCCGAGGTGGGCCCCTACTGGCGCACCCTGGTGGAGGCCAACCGCTCGGTGCTGCGCGACCCGGACAACCCCGACCTGCTGTTCCCGGGCCAGGTCATCACCGTCCCCCCGCCGCCGGCCCGGCCCGGCTAGCGCCTCGACCCTGTCCGTCTCGGTGGCCCGCAGCCGTGGAAGCCGCCTGCGGCGGCGCGAGCGGCCGCGGACCGCGGCTCGGGCACGGCCACCGCGGGCGAACGGTTGTGGTCCCGGCTAGCCGGTGGTGGTGGTGGTCTCGGCGGCGGAGGTCGTGGTGGTCTCGCCCGAGGCCTCGTCACTGCTCGCACCACTGCCGCAGGCGGTGATCCCCACCGCCGTCAGCTTCTCGTTGGTGGCCACGAAGGGATCGATCTGGGCGTCGTAGAAGCGGCGAGCCTCCTCCTGGCTCTCGCTGGCCTTCACCAGCGTCCCCCGGTCCTGCTCGAACTGGGCCAGGGCGGCGTCGTACGGCGCCTGCAGGTTGGCGGGCGGCTCGAGCTCCTGGAAGGAGTTGAGGGCGTTGTCCACCAGTGGCACCAACTTGGTGTACAGCTCTTGCATCTGGGCCTCGGTGAAGGTAGGGGAGTCCTGGTAGTCGGCGGCCAGCTCCTGGTAGTCGGCGGCGAACTGGCGGCAGACGGCGTCGCCCTCGGACGCCAGTTCGGCCGCGCTCAACCGGCCGTCACCGCCGCCCCCGCCGCCGTCGTCGTCGTCCGAGCACGCCGCCAGGCCCATGCCCGCCAGCAGCACCAGGCCAACCACCACCGCACGCCACCGCACGCCGCCCACCTCTCCTCAGGGACCGGCGCCCACCGTAACCCACGCACCTTCGGGCAGCGGGTCATCGGCGCCGTCGGGAACCCGCAGCCGCACGGCGACCTCGTTGCCCACTAGGCGGCCCCGGGCGGTGAGCACCACCCGGCCGCCCCGCCGCGCCAGCAGCCCGGCCGGACCGCACAGCTCGGCGAGGTCGGCGGGGTCGAGGGCGGTGGCCGGCACGCCGGCCCGGGTGCGCAGGGCCAGCTCCAGCGCCTCCCGCCGCCGCTGGGCCGGCGTCAGCCACTCCCCCGCCGCCTCCGGCGACCGCCCCGCCCCGACCCTGGCCATGTACCGCTCCGGCGTCCGCACGTTCCACCACCGCCGCCCACCGTGGTGGGAGTGGGCGGCGCAGCCGATGCCCCGGTAGTCGCCCTGGGCCCAGTACAGGAGGTTGTGGCGGCACTCGTGCCCGGGCCGGGCCCAGTTGGACACCTCGTAGCTGGCCAGCCCGGCCCGCCCCAGCAGGTCCTCGGCCAGCAGGTACTTGTCGGCCTGGTCGTCGTCGTCGGGGTGGCGGGCCGGGTCGGCGGCCAGGGGGGTGCCGGCCTCCACGGTGAGGGCGTAGGCGCTCACGTGGGGCGGCCCCAGGGCCAGCACCTCCTCGACGGTGGCCCGCCAGTCGTCTGGCGACTCCCCCGCCGCCCCGTAGATCAGGTCCACGCTCCAGGTGGCGAACCCGGCCCCGGCCAGCAGGGCGGCCGCCCGGTGTGCCGTCTCGGCCTGGTGGTCCCGCCCCAGCGCCCGCAGGACGTGGGGCCGCAGGGACTGGATGCCGAGGGAGACCCGGGTCACCCCGGCCGCCCCGTAGGCGCCGAGCAGCGCGGCGTCGAGGTTGTCGGGGTTGCACTCCACCGTCACCTCGGCCCCCGGCCGGCGGGGCACGGCGGCCAGGACCTCGGCCAGCAGCCCGGCCGGCAGGAGCGATGGTGTGCCGCCGCCGAAGAACACGCTGGTGGCCGAAGGCAGGCCGGCGGCGGTCACCTCGGCCACGCAGGCCCGGGCGTAGCCGGCCATCAGGGAGTGACGGTCGGTCCAGGTGGCGAAGGCGCAGTAGTCGCAACGCCGGGCGCAGAACGGGACGTGGACGTAGACCCCGAAGCCGGGGCCGGCCCCGGGGCGGGACAGCTCAGGCGTCGGCGCGCAGGCTGAGGGCGTCGAGCCGGTGCCGCATGCCCTCGGCCGTGGTGTCGAACAGGCACCCGATGGCCCGCACGTCCTCGGCCCGGATGGTGAGGACGCGGCCGTTGAAGTCCTGGCGCTGGACCTGGATCATCCCGAGGTAGCGGCGCAGCAGGTCGCGCTCGGGGGCAGCGACGGACTCGAGGCGGGTGAGGTCGATGGTGACACGGCCGCGGTCGTCGTCACGGCCCCGGTCGTCCATGCGGTCGTCGCCGTTGATGGTGGCGGCCCCCATGGAGGAGAGGGCGCCGTTGACGTCGCGCGGCAGGAGCTGGTCGACGGGGACGTTGTAGAACTCGGCCAGGCGCTGGAGGCGGGGCACCGAGATCGACCGCTCACCGCGTTCGTAGGCGCCCAGCACCGACGCCTTGAACTCCTGGTTCGACGATGCCTCGACCGCCTGGAGCGACAACCGCTTCTGCTTTCGGACGAAGCGCAACCGTTCCCCCACGCGGCGGGCGTAGCCGCTCGCGACCATGTCGTCGGTCATGGGCTCCCCCTCCACCGGTGCGCCGTGCATAGTGTACCCGTTCCCACCCTGAGTCGCAAAGATACTACGGGGTGTGACTGTAGCCGGGTTCGGCGCCGGCGGGGCGGATGATGCCGCTGCGCAGCCCGCACAGCACGACTCCCGCCGCCACCGCCGCCGTCTCGGCCCGCAGGACGGTGGGCCCGAGCCCCACCGCCGGGGGGCCGGCATCCAGCTCGGCCTGGTCCCATCCGCCCTCGGGCCCTACCAGCAGGGCGGGCCGCTCGAGCGAGGGGCCCGCCCCGCCCGGCACCGCCAGCCCGGCGGCAGCGCCGAGGCGGCCCACCACGTCGGCGAAGCCGGCCACCTCTGCCACGTGGGGCAGGCGCACCCGCCGGCTCTGCATGGCCGCCTCCCGGGCCACCCGGCGCCACCGCTCGACCTGGACGGCGGCCTTGGCCTCGTCCCAGCGCACCACCGATCGGATGCCCCTAAAAGGTACGATCTCGTCCACGCCCACCTCGGTGAGCTTCTGGACGACCCAATCCGGGCGCTCGCCCTTGGTGAGGGCGAACCCGATGGTCACGGTGGGCACCGGGGCCGGCTCCTCCTCGGCCGGGCCGGCCGGCTCCAGGTCGCCGCCGGCCCGCCACCGGCAGGCCCGCCACCGACCGTCGCCGTCACTGACGGTCACCGTCTGGCCCGGGCGCAGGCGCAGCACCCGCTCCAGGTGACGCAGGTCGTCGCCGCCGAGCGACGGGGCCGACAGGTCGGGCACGAAGACGTGGGCCGCCGAGGGGGGCAGGACCGCCTTGGCCACCTCGCCCGATCCCGTCTACTTGAAGGCGCTGCGGATCTTGGAGAACAGCCCGCTGTCGGGTGGGTCGACGACCTCGCCCCGGGCCGCGGCCAGCTCCCGAAGCAGGCGCTCCTCGGTCTGCGACAGCGGCGTGGGGGTGTCCACCACCACCTGCACGAGCAGGTCGCCCCGGCCCCGCCGGTGGACGTCGGGGACGCCCCGGCCTCGCAGCCGGATGACCCGCCCGCCCTGGGTCCCGGGCGGCACGGCCAGCTCCTCCTCGCCCTCGAGGGTCTGGATCTCGGGGTGGGCGCCGAGGGCGGCCTGGGCCACCGACACGTGCAGCTCGTGCACCAGGTCGTTGCCCCTGCGCTCGAAGCGGGGGTCGGGGCGCACGTCGAGATGCACGTACAGGTCGCCGGCCGGGCCGCCCCGCGGGCCCACCGGCCCCCGGCCGGCCAGGCGCAGGGTGTTGCCCTGGTCCACGCCGGGGGGGACCTCGACCGACAGCGTGCGCTCCTCCACGGTCCGGCCCTCGCCCCTGCACGCCGGACAGGGCGAGGCGATGACCTCGCCCGCCCCGCCGCAGCGGGGGCACGGCCGGGAGGTGACCATCTGGCCCAGCAGCGACTGGCGCACGGTGCGGACCTCGCCGGTGCCGGCGCACTGGGCGCAGGCCGTGGCCGACGTGCCGGGTGCGGCGCCGGTGGTGTCGCACGTCTCGCACGCCACCGCCGTGCGCAGGGTGACCTCCTTGTCGGTGCCGAACACGGCCTCTTCGAATTCGAGGGCGGCCGTGACCTCGGCGTCGGGACCCTGCGCGGGCCCCGACCGGCGACCTCCCCGGCCGGTGGTGCCGAAGCCACCCCCGCCGCCGAAGAAGGCGTCGAACAGGTCGCCCAGGCCGCTGACGCCGGCGCCGCCTAAGGGGTCGCCCGCCGCCCCGGCCTTGACGCCGTCGGGCCCGAACATGTCGTAGCGCTGCCGGCGCTCGGGGTCGCTCAGGGTCTCGTAGGCGACGGTGATCTCCTTGAACCGCTCCTCGGCCTGCTTGTCGTCCGGCCGGGCGTCGGGGTGCAGCTCCCGGGCCAGCTTGCGGTAGGCGCGCTTGAGCTCGTCGGTGCTGGCCGAGCGGGACACGCCCAGGAGCTCGTAGTAGTCAGTGGCCACGGTCGCTGTCTAGCCCTGGCTGAGGCGCTGGCCCAGACGCTGGCTCACCATGGCCACCGCGGCCAGGGCCTGCGGGTAGTTCATGCGGGTGGGGCCGAGCACGCCGACGGTGCCACCCGTCTTGCCCTCCACCAGGTACGGCGACACCACCACCGCGCAGGTGGCGAGGGTGTCAAGGCCGTGCTCGGAGCCGATGGCGACCGACAGGCCCCGGTCCAGGACGTCGCGCAGCAGGGTCACCACGACGAACTGCTGCTCGAGGGTGCCGAGCACGGCCCGCACCGTCTCCACCGCGTCGAAGGCGCCGGCCATCCGGGCCACCCCGCCCATGAAGACCTGGTCAGGTTCCTCGTCGTGGTCGCCCTCCAGCGCCCGCACCGCGGTGGTCACCACTGCGTCGGTACCTGCGTCGCCGGTGGGCTCGGCCGCCTCCCGGCGCACCCCCAGGGTGTAGCCGGTGAGGCGGGCAGCCAGCCGGGCGCTGGCCGCGGCCAGGCGGGCGTCGTCGAACTCCTCGGGCAACTCGACGGTGCGCTTCTCCACCACGCCGTTGGCCAGCACCACCACCACCAAAGCCACCTTCGGCGCCAGGCCCACCAGGTGGGCGGAGCGGATGACCGAGCCCTCGTGGGCCGGGCCGACCACCACCGCGGCGTAGTCGGTGAGGCTGGACAGCAGGCGGCTGGTGTCGTGCAGCATGCGTTCCAGCTCGCCGTGGGCGGAGTCGAAGAAGTCCCGCACCCGCTGGCGCTGGCCCGCCTCCAGGGTGCCCGGGCCGGTGAGCTGGTCCACGAAGAAGCGGTAGCCCTTGTCGGTGGGGATGCGGCCCGCGCTGGTGTGGGGCTGGACCAGGTAGCCCTCGTGCTCGAGCACGGCCATCTCGTTGCGGACGGTGGCCGGCGACACGGCCAGGCTGGTGGCCCGGGCCACGTGGGCCGACCCGACCGGCTGGGCCGTCTCGATGTACTCCTCCACCACCACCCGCAAGATGGCGGCCTTGCGATCGTCCAGCATCTCCACTTCCCCGGCCTTGCCCGCGAGCGGCCTGGCACTCGATTCTACCGAGTGCCAGCCCTCCCGAACTTCCGGGCTCAGCATCCGAATTCCGGATGCTGAGCCGGAAGTTCGGTGCCGGCCCGGCACCTTGCGTGCGAGCCGGCCTCGGCCCGCCGCCCTAGACGGGCCGGTTGCCGGTCTTGGCGGCGTCGATCGTCTCCTGGTCCACGGCGCCGTCGCCGTCCCCGTCGCCCTCCCCGCCGCCCTCGGACTGGCCGCCGCCGTCGCCTTCCGGCGAGCCTTCGGCGGGGGCGGCCTTCTTGGCCTCCGCCTTCTTGGCCGGCGCCTTCTTGGCGGACGCCTTCTCGGGCGGCGCCGCACGGTCACCCGACGCCTCCTCGGCCGGGGCCTTGGCCTCCTTGGCCGGCGCCTTCTTGGCGCCGGACGTCCGCTTCACCGGCGTGGCGTGGTCGTGGTCGTGGGCCTCGCCGGAGTGCTCCTTCTCGAAGTTCTCGTGGGGGTGGTGGGAGTGGGTCACCGCGGCGTGGTCGTGCTCGTGGTCGTGCTCCGAGCTGAGGTGGTCGAACCCGCCCGCGATCCGGTTGTGGTTGTGGGTCACGTGGTAGTGCCGGTGGCTGTGGACCAGAGCGTCGTGCTCATGGATCTCCCAGTGGTTGTGCTGCTCGTGACCCTCGGTCATGTGCCCTCCTGGCTCGCGATGGTGCTTCCTCTGGTCACTCGTCCGTCCTACCCCGATTCGCCCGTGCGCGGAACACTACGGCCCGGCCCGGTCCCGCGCTGGAACCCGTCGGACGGGTGACCGGCCCCGGTGCAAGCAGCACCCCGGCGCCGGAGCAACCGGGTCGTGCGCTGGCCGGAATCTGACATCAACCGATCAGCCGCTATGCGTCTTCGGGCGCCCTGCTTGGCCACCTACGAGGGAGCGACCGGCACGCTCGACCGCCCGGGGCGCGACGAACCCGCCTCGATGCGCCCCGCTGTAGCTGAACCTGCCACGCAGGAGGACACAGGCTGCTCGTCGCACCCTGTCGGGCACTCGATTGCCGCCATCTATGAAGTTTTCAAGGAGCTGGTGGGGCCACGTGGTGGACGACGGAGCGACTGTCGCTCCGGCCTTGTGCGGTCCCGGTTGAACTGAGGGGGTGAAGCGGAGGAAGCGGGGAGCGGAGAGCGGAAGGGACGAACTCAGCCGGCCCTTCGATCGGTGGCGGCCTCGTGCCGCCGCCGGGGTGTGGGCGGATCGCCGGGGTGGTCGGGGTGGCCCGGCGGCACGAACCGGCGCCGGCCGGCGCCGGCCACGAGCTGCCAGTTCTCGTTGGTCTTGAGCCCATGACAGCAGCTGCACAGCCCATCCAGCTCGTCGAGGCGGGTCCGGCCCACGTTGGCGTAGCCCAGGCGGTGGTCGATCTCCACGAAGTTGTCGTTGTCACAAGCGATGTTGGAACAGCTCGGGTTGGCCCACTGCATGGCCGAGGCCATGGCCTCGGTGGCCCGCCGCCCCAAGGAGGTGACGTTGACCACGTCCATCCCCCGGGTGACCACGGCCTTGATCAGGGCATCGGGCCACAGCTCTCGTACCGCGGCCACCGGCACCGGGCCAACACCGGCGATGTCGCAGACCTCCTCTCCCACGGTGTGGCCGCGCAGCAGCGCCGCCATGTCGGTGCGCACGATGATCTTGGCCCTGGGCACCACCCGGCCCCCGCATCTGCACCGCCCCCGGCGGGCCGCTCTTCGGTCCCGCCGTGGCGGCCTCGGCTCCGGCGCCACCCCACCGCGGATGGCGGCCAGCAACTGGTCGTGGAGCTCGTCGACCGGGTCGGAGGCCACCTCCCCGCCGGCGCC
>JBOGHQ010000530.1:0-2810 GCA_050744785.1 Acidimicrobiales bacterium
CCCTCGTGGCCTACTCCACGCCCCAGGAGGCCTACGACGAGATCATCGAGGCCTTCCGCGCCACGCCGGAGGGCAAGAACATCAGCTTCAAGAGGTCCTACGGCGCGTCGGGTGATCAGAGCCGGGCCGTGGCGTCCGGCCTGGCTGCCGACATCGTCGCCTTCTCCGTGGAGCCGGACATGGCCCGGCTGGTGAAGGCAGGCCTGGTGGCCGAGGACTGGAACGCCGGGGAGCACAAGGGCATGGTCACCGACTCGCTCACCGTGTTCGTGGTGCGAAAGGGCAACCCCGAGAGGATACAGACCTGGGCCGACCTGACCGAGGACGGCATCGAGGTGATCACCCCCAACCCGTTCACCTCGGGTGGGGCCCGGTGGAACGTCATGGCCGCCTACGGCCAGGCCAGCAAGGTGGGCACCGCCGACGCCGACGGGGTGGCCTACCTCCACGCGCTGTTCGGCAACGTGCCCGTGCAGGACGCCACGGCCCGCAAGTCCCTCCAGACCTTCACGTCCGGCAAGGGCGACGTCCTGCTGGCCTACGAGAACGAGGCGATCTTCGCCCAGCAGAAGGACCAGCCCATCGACTTCGTCGTGCCCGACGACACCATCCTCATCGAGAGCCCGGTGGCGGTGACGGCGTCGACCGAGCACCCCCTGCAGGCCAAGGCCTTCCTCGACTTCCTGTTCTCCGAGAAGGCCCAGTCCATCTTCGCCGAGAACGGCTACCGGCCCGTGGTGCCCGGCGTGGAGAGCCCCCATGCCTTCCAGAAGCCGAGCGGGCAGTTCGACATCAGCCAGCTGGGCGGCTGGGCCGAGGTCACCAGGAGGTTCTTCGACCCGGCGTCAGGTGTGATGGCCGACGTCGAGCGCAAGATCGGCGTATCGGTTGGCTAGCGCCTCGGCCTCGTTCGTTCGCTTCGCTCACCCCGTTCGGCCGAATGGGTCGTGCTCCGGCGGGCGAGCGAAGCTCGCACCGCCTCCGCCCTGTCTCTTTTGGGGTGTCCGCAGCCGAATGGGCCGCCTACGGCGGCGCGAGCGGCCGCGGACCTCGGCCCGTGCAAACGGGGCGAACGTTTGTGGCCACGGCTCTAGCTGTGTCATTTGCCCGGCCCGGGCCCCAACGAAGTCCCGAGCGAGCCGCAACGAGGTTAAGGCGAGACCAGGGACCCCGGCCTCCTCCACGAGGCGGGGTCCCCATCCCTGGGGTCCCCATCCCCGCCCGTGGCCGTGACCGCGGCGGGCCGCGCGCCGGCCGGTCGCCGGCGGGGGCTGGCCGCACTCAATGGCGGCGCCGCCTTCGGCACCGGGCTGGCGACGCTGTGGCTGAGCCTCCTGGTGCTCATCCCCCTGGGGGCGGTGGTGTGGCGCTCCCGCGAGGACGGCATGGGCCGGTTCTGGGATGCCGTCACCGCGCCCGAGGCGGCGGCCGCCATCCGCCTCACCGTGGTGGCGTCGCTGATCGTCGCCCTCATCAACGTGGTGTTCGGCACCCTGATCGCCTGGGTCCTCGTCAGGGACCAGTTCCGGGGCAAGCGGGTGGTGGAGGCGCTCATCGACCTGCCCTTCGCCTTGCCGACCATCGTGGCCGGCCTGGTGCTGCTGGCGCTGTACGGGCCGGAGAGCCCCGTGGGCCTGAGCCTGGCCTACTCCCGGGCCGGCGTGGTGGTGGCCCTGCTGTTCGTGACGCTGCCCTTCGTGGTCCGCACCGTGCAGCCGGTGCTGCTCGAGTTCGACCGGGAGATGGAGGACGCCGCCGCCTCGCTGGGCGCCGGCCGCGTCACGATCTTCCGGCGCATCGTGCTGCCCAACCTGCTGCCCGCCATCTCGGCCGGCACCGCCCTGGCCTTCGCCCGGGCCATCAGCGAGTTCGGATCCACGGTGCTGATCTCCGGCAACCTGCCCTTCAAGACCCAGGTGGCGGCGGTCCACATCTTCGGGCAGATCGAGACCGACAACACCACCGGCGCGGCGGCGGTGGCCACCGTGCTGCTGGTGATCGCCCTCGTCGTCCTCGTCGGCCTCGACGTGCTGCAGCGCTGGGCGGCCCGGCGTGCGTGAGCGGGCGCCGGCCCGGCTCGGGCTGCGGGTGGTGGCCCTCACCTACCTGGCCTTCCTGCTGGCGCTGCCCGTGGGTTTGCTGGTGTGGCGGACGTTCGAGCACGGCCTGAGCCCGGTGCTCGACGCGCTGGGCGACGAGGACGTGGTCCACGCCTTCAAGGTCACCGCCGTCGTCACGGCGTGGACGGTGCTGCTCAACACCCTGTTCGGCGTGGGGGTCGCCATCCTCCTGGTCCGCCACCGCTTTCCCGGCCACCGCGTCCTGAGCGCCTTCATCGACCTGCCCCTGGCCGTGTCACCGGTGGTCGTGGGCCTGGCCCTCATCCTCGTCTACGGCCGCCTCGCGCCGGCTGGCGGTTGGCTGGAGGACCAGGGCCTCCAGGTGGTGTTCGCCCTGCCGGCCATGGTCCTGGCCACGGTCTTCGTCTCGCTGCCCCTGGTGGTCCGCGAGGTGGCACCGGTGCTGGAGGAGATCGGCACCGAGCAGGAGCAGGCGGCGTGGACCCTCGGGGCGGGCAGGATCCAGACCTTCCGCCGCATCACCCTGCCGGCCATCCGGTGGGCCCTCCTCTACGGCGTGGTGCTCACCCTGGCCCGGGCCATGGGGGAGTACGGCGCGGTGGCGGTGGTGTCGGGCCGCCTGGTGGGGGAGACCCAGACGGTGACCCTCGTGGTCGAGGAGCGCTTCCAGAACTTCGATCAGACCACCGCGTACGCTGCCTCGGTGGCCCTCGCCCTCGTGGCCGTCGT
>JBOGHQ010000531.1:0-3329 GCA_050744785.1 Acidimicrobiales bacterium
GCAGGCGCAGCACCAGGTCCTTGCGCTGCTGGGGGCGCTGGTTGCTGAAGGCGGCCAGCTGCTTCTGCTCGGCGAACACCGAGGAGCGGAAGGCGGCGTCGTCCATGCCCAGGATGGAGTGGACGTAGCGGCCCGTGTCCCGCACCCCCTCGGCCACCTGCTGGCCGTCGGCGAAGGCCGACGCCTTGACGATGGCATTGGCCCCCGTGATGGTGCGCCGCACCGTGTAGAGGTGGCCCTCGTGCTCGAACTGCACCTCGGCCACGCAGTCGGCATTGACGCCGGTGGTGCGCACGTCGGCGATGGTGGTGCGGGCCCGGCCCCAGAGACTGAAGAGCACGGATTCGCACAGATAGCTCTTCCCGGAACCGTTCGCCCCGTAGATCCCCACCAGCCCAGGGGGCAGCTCCAGGTCCAGCTCGTCCTCGTAGACCCGGTAGTTCCGGAGGTAGATCCGCTTGAGCAGCACGGTCTATCCCGTCATCCCGACTGCTCGATGGCCCGGGCGATGTAGTCGTCGCCCGTGGCCTGGATGCGGTCCCGGTCGAAGCCGGTGAGGTCCTGGCCGGCAAGGTATCGGTGCCAGCGGCCTCCCACCGACTCCAGGTCGGGCAGCTCGACCGGCACGGCCACGCCGCCGAACTCGGGCTCGACCTTGAGGATCAGGGCGGCACGGGACGCCTCCCGGACGGCGTCCATGTCGAGCAGCCGGTACGCCTCGGGGTCGACACCCTCCAGGTAGAGGCGGGCGACGGCGCCCTCGGGAACGGCCGCGGCCCGCTCCAGGACCTGCGACTCCAGATCGGCCGCCGACAGCCCGAGCGCAGCCACCGAGGGCAACGTGACCAGAGGCCGCTGGCCGTCCACGGCCACGTGACGGCACGCCCCGGTGTCGGTGTCGAGCACCATGATGCCCTTGGCCTTGTCGGGGTCGTCGGCGAAGGAGAAGGTATCGGTGGAGCCGGCGTACCAAATGCCCTCGGCCACCCGGGTGTGGAAGTGGTAGTGGCCCAGCAACACGAAGTCGGAGCGGAGCAGGCCGGCGTCGACCTCGATCTCGTTGATGTCGGCGAAGCGCGGCTCGACCTGGGTGAGCCGGGGGTGGGTGAGCAGCAGGTTGGACTTGCCGGCGCTGCGGCTGCGGTCGGCCTCGGCCAGGGCCTCCAGGGTGGCGTCGACGGTGAGCATCTGGGGCACGGCGTGCACCACCAGCCCCGAGAGGTCGAACCGCTCGTAGCCAAGCCGGTGGGCGAAGTGGAACTCGGGGAACATGTCGGCCAGGGCCGAGTACGGGCTGCCCGTGCCCGGCAGGCGGGGGGTGTCGTGGTTGCCGGTGATGAGGGCCAGCGCCACGCCGTGCTCCCGGACGCGGGTGAGGGCCCGCTGGGCCACCCGGAACGAGCGGTAGGTGGGGCGGGGATGGTCGAAGATGTCACCCAGCCAGACCACCAGGTCCGGCTCCTGGGCCAGGGCCAGGTCCACGGCTGCCTCGAAGGACACCTCGAAGTCCCGCTCCCGCTGGTTCACCCCCTCCGGCGTGGTGAAGCCGTAGTAGGAGCGGCCCAGGTGGGCATCGCCCAGGGCGGCCACCCGCATGGTCAGTCCACCAGGGCGGCCACGTTGGGCCGGGCCTCGGGCCGGGGGGACGGCGGGGGGACGGTGGCCCGCACCACGTCGTCGTAGAGGTGGATGCGGGCCGGGACGGCGAAGGGCGCCTCCAGGTTGGCGACCAGGCACTCGCCCGGCATGAGGCTCTGGATCTCGGGCCCGAGGGCGGACAGGTCCTGCTTGGACGACGACCGCAGGATCGTCCGGTCCTTCTCGTCGGCCAGGCCGAGGACGAAGAAGGTGTTGAACTGGCTGAGCAGCTCCCCGTCGAGCAGCTTGGGCTGCTGGGTGACGGCACAGATGCCGACCTTGAACTTGCGACCCTCCCGCGCCACCCGGGGGAACACGTTGGACTCCCGGTCCCGGCTGGACGACAGCACCCGCTGGGCCTCCTCTAGCACGATGCACACCACCGGGAGGCGCTCGTGGCGGTCGGGGTCGTCGAGGTAGGCGGCGGCCCAGTGTTCCAGCACCCGCCGAGCCAGGAAGGAGGCGACCAGTACCTCCTCGGTGGAGCCCAGCCCGCTCACGTCGCACAGCACGACCTTGCCCTCCGACAGGTCCCGCACGATGGCGGCGCCGGTGGACACATTGGGATCGGTGGCGATGCAGGGCAGGTCGACGATGCGCCGGGCCCGGCGGTGCACCACCTGGAGGGTGTTGAGGGCGACCCGGTTGCCGATGTCGAGGTCGCGGAAGGCGGGCAGGTCGTCGACCTGGGCGAAGTCCAGGAGCCAGGACAGGCCCGAGGTGCCGTAGTGGCGCTCCAGCTCGAACAGGGCCTCCTCCTGGGGCCGGCTCCACTCGTAGGCGGTGCGCAGGTCGTCCACGGTGAGCTCGGCCAGGCTGATGCGCAGGTTCGAGGTGTTGGGGAGGTGGCGGGCGGCGTACACCCGTAAGGCCTGGCCGGCCCACGGGTGGCGGCCCAGGGCGGTGCGGTACTCGCCGTGGGGGTCGACCAGCAGCAGGCCGTAGCGGCCGTTGGCCTGGAGGACCTGGCCGGCGATGACCCGCATGAGGTTGGACTTGCCCATCCCGGTGGTGGCGAAGATGCCCACGTGGGTGGCCAGGCTGGCGCCGGGGATGCCGACCTCGAAGTCGACCACGCTCTCCCCGCTGCGCAGGCGGCCCACGGCCAGGTCGCCCATCCGGGTGCGCAGGAACTCGAAGTCGGTCGCCTCGGGCGCCACCACTCGGGAGAACTGGGTGGGGAGGCTCTTGGGCTTGCGGAAGGCGGCACCGTCGGGGGTGAGGTAGCCGAGGCAGCGGCACTCGGCCACCCGGTAGGTGCGCCGCTCCTGCTCGTAGACGGGGTGGGCGCCGGCCTCGCCGCGGGAGTCGTCGGCCAGGAGGGTGCCGGCCACCCGCTCCGCCCACCCCGGCTCCCGGTGCTCGGTGCCGTAGGTGACATCGACGACACGGAACAGGTACCGCCGGCCGGTGACTTCGTCCACTGCCACCAGCAGCTCGCCCAGGAACAGGTCTTCGTCCGGCGCAGCCCGGAACACCCCTTCGAGGACGTTCTTCCCGTACAACCGGCCCCGTGTGCCGGCGGCGCCGGCCCCCGGGGATGCCGTTTCCCCGGCCGGGGCCCCATCCCCGGCCTCCTCGCCGAAGCGGGGCCCCATCCCCGCCGGCGCCGTCATGCTTCCCGCTCGATCTGGGCGATCTGGTCGATGCGGGGCTGGTGGCGGCCGCCCTCGAAGGCGGTGTCCAGCCAC
>JBOGHQ010000532.1:0-3379 GCA_050744785.1 Acidimicrobiales bacterium
GTGCCGCACCGACCTGCACCTGGCCGAAGGCGACCTGCCGCCCCGCCGGCCTCGCGCCGTGCCCGGCCACGAGGTGGTGGGGACCGTCGACGCCCTCGGCGCCGGCGCGACCCGCTTCGAACTGGGCCAGCGGGCCGGTATCGCCTGGCTGCGGGGGACGTGCGGGCGCTGCCGCTGGTGCCGCCGGGGAGGGGAGAACCTCTGCCCGGCACCCCGCTTCACCGGCTGGGACGCCGACGGCGGCTACGCCGAGTGGGCCGTGGTGGACGAGGCCTACGCCTACGAGCTGCCCCACGCCTTCGACGACGAGCACGCCGCCCCGCTGCTCTGCGCCGGGATCATCGGCTACCGCGCTCTGAAGCGGGCCAGCCTGCCGCCCGGCGGCCGGCTCGGGATCTACGGCTTCGGCGCCTCGGCCCACCTGGCCGCCCAGGTGGCGCTGGCCCAGGGCGCCACCGTCCACGTCCTCACCCGTTCGGAGGCGGCCCGCCGCCACGCCCTGGCCCTCGGGGCCCACTCCGCCGCCCCGGCCGACGCGGTCCCGCCCGAGCCGCTCGATGCCGCCATCCTCTTCGCCCCTGCCGGCGAGCTGGTGCCCGTCGCCCTGGCCGCCCTCGACCGGGGCGGCACCCTGGCCGTGGCCGGTATCCACGTCACCGCCATCCCGCCCCTCGACTACCAGCGGCACCTGTTCCTGGAGCGGCAGGTGCGCAGCGTCACCGCCAACACCAGGGCGGACGGCGAGGAGTTCCTGGCCCTCGCCGCTCAGCTGCGCCTCACGGTGACCACCTCGGCCTACCCGATGCACGCCGCCGATCGGGCCCTGGCCGACCTGGCCGGCGACCGGGTCACCGGCGCCGCGGTGTTGCTGGCGTGACACCTACCCTGGCGTCGGGAGGTGGGAGCGGTGGGCCGTGAGCATCGCCGGTGAGGGGATGAGCGGGCCGGGCCCCGTCCGGCTGGTGGGCGACGACGAGGTCGTCCCCTGCCTCGACGGCCACGAGCGCCGGTACGTCTCCCTCGACGCCGCCGCCTCCACCGGCGCACTTCCCGCCGTCGCCGAGCGGGTGCAGCAGCTGCTGCCCTGGTACTCGAGCGTGCACCGCGGGGCGGGCTGGAAGTCCCAGCTGGCCACGGCCGCCTACGAGGAGGCCCGGGCCGCCGCTGAAGCCTTCGCCGGCCGGCCGGCGGACGGCGACGACGTGGCAGTCATCTGCCGCAACACCACCGAGGCCATCAACCACCTGGCCTACCGCCTGCGGCTGGAGCCGGCCGACGTGGTGGCCACCACTGTGGTGGAGCACCATGCCAACCTGCTTCCCTGGGCCCGCGTGGCCCGGTGCCGGTACGTCGAGTGCGAGCCGGACGGCACCTTCGGCCTGGACGACGTGGTGGCCGTCCTCGAAGGCGAGCCCCGCCCCCGGCTGCTGGCCATCACCGGCGCCTCCAACGTCACCGGGTGGACGCCGCCTTTGGGCCCGATCACGGCCGCCGCCCACGAGCGCGGCGTCCCCGTGCTGGTCGACGCCGCCCAGCTGGCGCCCCACCGCCCCCTGCCGGCGGACGCCGACTACCTGGCCTGGAGCGGTCACAAGATGTACGCCCCCTTCGGGGCGGGGATCCTCCTCGGGCCCCGGGCCACCTTCGCCGAGGGCGACCCCTTCCTCGCCGGCGGCGGAGCGGTCGACCTGGTTGACCTGGACGAGGTGGTGTGGACCGACCCTCCCGAGCGGGAGGAGGCCGGGTCGCCCAACGTGCTCGGCGCTGCCGCCCTCCACGCCGCCATCGACGAGCTGGGACGCATCGGCTGGGACGCCGTCCGCGGCCACGACGACGAGCTGGCCCGCCGGCTCCACCACGGCCTCGGGGCCATCGAGGGCGTGACCGTGCTGGGACCGGGAGCCGGTGACGGCGGCCTCCCGGTGGCCACCTTCGCCGTGGAGGGCGTTCACCACGCATTGGTGGCGGCCCGTTTGAGCGCCGAGCACGCCATCGGCGTTCGGCACGGCTGCTTCTGCGCTCACCCCTACCTGCTCCGCCTGCTGGGCCTCGGCCCGGCCGAGGTCCGCCGGTTCCGAGAGCAGGTGCGCGGTGGCGACCGCCGCCACATCCCCGGCGCGGTCCGGGCCAGTGCCGGCCTGTCCACCCGTGTCGAGGACGTGGACCGCTTCCTCGGCGCGGTGGCCCGCCTGGCCAGCGGGGAGCCGCCGCCGGTGCCCTACGAGCAGGACCCCCACACGGGCGACTACTGGCCCGTCTCCGGGGACGGGGCCTGGTCCAGCCCGGGGCGGGCGCTGGGCGCGTCCTGCGCCCGGGGCTGAGCCGGCCCGGTTCCTGCCAGCGACCAGGCCGCCGTGAGTGCCAGCACCGCGGTGACGGCCTGGAGCAGCACCAGCAGCCAATCGCGCCGGCTGGCGGCGAGGAGGGCGTTGCCGCTGAAGACGGCGGCGGAGGCGAACCAGAAGAGCGGCTTGGTTCCCAGCGAGGGGCGCACGTCCTCCCCCCGCCTACGCCGAGGCACAGTCGTCTGGTGCGAAGGCCGGGTCGATGCGGCCGCCACAGGTCATGCCGTAGAACTCGTAGTCGGACCCAGACGGGCTCAGTTCGAACAGCAGGTCGCAGCTGATGCCGGCTCCCGCCGCGCACTCCTCGGCCAAGCCGTCGAGGATCGCCACGCAGGCGTCCATCTCCCCGTTGCCGCACGCCACCATAGCGGCCTCGAGGGCATCCTGGTCGTCCTGCTGGAGGGCATCGAGGGGAGCCAGGTTGAAGTCATCCGGCACCAGGGTGATGGGCTCGTCGGGCAGAGGGCTGGCGGGGAGGGTCGTCGAGGCGCTCGGCGGTTCCGGGTTCGTGGCCGGCTTGTCGGACGACTCCCGCAGCGCCACGAAACCGGTCACGGCCGTCACCACGGCAGCCACCGCGGTGAGCAGTCCTGGCATGGTGGTCCAGAAGCGTACGAACCCGCTCCCATGGTGGTCCGCCGGTGTCACGGTGGCGCTCATGGCCCTCTCCCCCCTTCTTGGCGGGACCATGGGGCCCTGCCGTCGAACATGAGGAGCCCGGAGGAACCCGTCAGATACGCGGAACGTCACAGCTGATCCGGCCCTTGCTCGAGCAGGTGACGGCCGGCCGAGGAGGCCGAGGAGAGTTAGGGCCCGCCTTAGAACAACTTGCACGGCCGTGGCGCGTTCGCCCTTGTGGTGGCTGCCTCGTCGGCCTTCGGCCGTCCAAGTTGTTCTGCGGCGATCCCTCAGCTTGCGATTAAACCCTGACCTGCGTCACGCGGCTTTCTTGACCGCTGGATAGCGGGTTCTCGGCGGGCGTCGGGTTCCTTTCGGTCGGCCTGGTCCGGGTGTGTCGGATTTCGGTGGACTGG
>JBOGHQ010000533.1:0-7616 GCA_050744785.1 Acidimicrobiales bacterium
CTGGCCAACGAGCTGCTGGACAACCTCCCGTTCCACCTGCTCGAGCGGACCGGCGAGGGATGGCTGGAGGTCCGGGTCGGCGCCGGCCCGGACCGGCTCGTGGAGGTCCCTGTCCCGGCCCGCCCCGACCTGGCCACCGAGGCCGGCCGCCTGGCGCCGGACGCCCCCTCGGGGGCTCGCCTCCCCCTCCAGCTGGAGGCGCGGGCCTGGCTTCGCGACGCCCTGGGCGTGCTGGAGCGGGGCCGGGTGGTGATGGCCGACTACGCCAGCACAACGCCGTTCCTCGCCCGCCGGCCCTGGCAGGAGTGGGTCCGCACCTACCGCCACCACGCCCGGGGCGGCCACCCCCTCGAGGCACCCGGCACCCAGGACATCACCTGCGAGGTCGCCGTCGACCAGCTGGCCAGAGTCAGGGCGCCCGCCGCCGACCGCTCGCAGGCGGAGTTCCTGGCCGCCCACGGGATCGACGACCTGGTGGCCGAGGCCCGCCGGCGCTGGGAGGCGGGCGCCGCCACCGGAGGCTTCGACGCGGTGCGGGCCCGCAGCCGGGTGTCGGAGGCGGCCGCCCTCACCGACCCCGCCGGCCTGGGCGCCTTCCGCGTCCTCGAGTGGACCGTCCCCTAGCCCGCCGCCCGTTCTGGTCCCGAGAACTAGGCCGAAATGGCCCTGTCATCGGGACCAGAACGGGCGGACTCGGGCCGGTAGGCTCCCGCCGATGGCGCTGGGATGGCGGTCGAAGGTGGCGGACGGCCGCCGGCGCCGGGAACTGGAGCGGGCAGTGGCCGCCGTGCCCCACTGGTTCCACTCCATCGACCTCGGCGACGGCGTGGTGACGCCGGGCCACAAGACGGCCGAGCACCTGGCCGCCGAGACGGACTCCTTCCGGCTCCCCGACCTCAGCGGCAAGAGCGTGCTGGACATCGGGGCGTGGGACGGCTTCTACTCCTTCGAGGCCGAGCGCCGGGGAGCGGCCCGGGTGGTGGCCCTCGACCACTACGCCTGGTCGCTGGACGTCGGCGCCATGCGGGCGTACTGGGACCGCTGCCGGGACGAGGGCCGCCAGCCGGAGCTGTACGAGCACGTGCCCGAGGTCTGGCACCCCGGCACCCTGCCCGGCAAGCGGGGCTTCGACCTGGCCCGATCGGCCCTGGAGAGCGAGGTGGATGAGCTGGTGGCCGACTTCATGGCCACCGACCCGGCCGACATCGGCACCTTCGACGTGACGTTCTTCCTCGGGTTGCTGTACCACCTCGAGGACCCCATGGCCGCCCTCCGCCGGCTGCGCCGGGTCACCGGTGAGCTGGCCGTCATCGAGACGGCCTGCATGGTGCTGGTGGGTCTGGCCGACCGTCCGATGTGGGACTTTTTTCCCGCCGACGAGCTCAACGGCGACCCGGGCAACTGGTGGGCCCCGAACGTGGCCGCCCTGGTGGGGGCGTGCCGGGCGGCCGGCTTCGCCGAGGTGGAGGTGGTGGCCCAACCGCCCGACGACCTTCCCCCGTGGGAGGTGTTCCACGGCCGAGCCGTGGTCCACGCGATCTGCTAGCCAGCGAGCGCAGCGAACGAATGAGTTGTGGTGACCGTGCGGTCGCGGCGCGAGCGTGAAAATGTCGCCGTCAGTGCTCGGCCTCTACCAGCCGTCAAGCCCGAGGGCGATTCTCCGGTCAGGTCGAGGCGCTACCCCAGCTTCTCGTACTGCTGGCGGGCCAGGTCCAGCGGCAACGACGACGACGCGTCCGGGCCGGTGACGACCACTTGGGCCAGGTAGCCGGCCCTGGTCATGAGCACGACGGCGGCGGGGTCCTCCTCGTCGGTGGACCGCAGGCCCCGCCCGCCTGGGACGCCTGGCACATCGAAGGTCTCGGTGTCGCCGTCGGCGGCGATGGCATCGAGGGTGCGCTGCAGGTAGTGGGCCGCGCCGGCCGGCTCCTCGAACTCGTAGAGGAACAGGATGATCGTCGCCTCTTCGCCCTTGGCCCACATCCGCTGGTAGCCGGCCACGAACCGGTCGGCGGTCAGGACCTCCCGGGCGTCGTCGTCGGTGTCGTCCCGGATGGCCTTCTCCAGGTCGGAGGGGCCGGTGTCGCCCACGATGTCGGGCTGCTGCTCGTACCCGGCCGGCACCTCGCTCAGGAGGCGGGGCACCAGCGCGTCGGTCGCTGGCGACGCCGTCCCCGAGCCCTCGCCTCGCTCGATCCGGCCCAGCACCTCGGAGAACTGGGCCACATCGTCGGACGGCGGGACCTGCACCGACACGGCGGTGCCGAAGTCGTAGTACTCCTGGGTTATCTCGGCCGACGCCGGCAGGGTGCCGGCCCGGAACCGGCCTCCCTGGGCCGCCCTGGAGTAGTCGATCTTCTGGAGGATGCGGCGCACCCGGCCCTCGCTGTCGAGCCACATCTCCACGGGCATGCGGGTGAGGGAGAAGACCTCGCTCTGGGCACGGATGGCCTCCGCGGTCTCCTCGTCGGGGGCGGCGTCGGCCGCCTTGGCCAGGTCCACGGTGGCCCCGTACCAGGTGGTGTTGGCGCCCCGGATGCGCTCCTCGCCGATCTTTTCCACCTCGCCCGCCACCCCTTCGAGGTAGAGCAGCGCCGACCCGGGGTCGTTGGACTGGCTCTGGAACACCTCGCCGAGGCCCTCCACGCCGGTGGCCTCGGTGAGGGCTTCGAAGTCCATCCGGAACCACTCGCGCCCGGCCGCGGCCACGGCCAGGTTGGGCATCCGCAGGAACACGTCGCCGCCCGACACGACAGTGGTGATCTCCTGGCCGTTGACGGTGGCGGTGACGGTGCCGCGCCGCTTGCCGAAGTCCATGTCGCCCCGGCCGGTGATCACCTGCGGCGACTGGTCCTCGGCGTCGGCAGCCGGGGTGATCCTCATGCGCTGAAAGAGCTTGGCCGTGCCCTCCGCCACCGTCTTCTCGTACGCCGACGCCAGCCGGTCGGCCGGGCTCTTCTCCGAGCAGGCGGCCAGCAGCACCACCGCCAGCACCGCCGCCCTCGACACTCTCGCCACCTGGCCCCCTTTGACCTGGCCCATCCCGTCGAGGGTACCCGCCCCGTTCGGGCGCCCCGGCCGAGGCCGTTAGCCTCCAGGTATGGCTGAACCGACCAACGCACTGATCTGGATCTCGGGCGCATCCAGCGGCATCGGGCAGGCCCTGGCCCGCACCGTGCCGTGGGACGGCGCCCGCATCATCGACATCAGCCGGCGGCGCGCCGAGGCACTCGAGCACCTCGAGGCCGACCTGGCCGACCCGGGCTCGTGGGACGCCGTGGCGTCGTCGTTCGAGAAGGAGCTGGCCGGCTTCGACGGCGGGGTGGCGGTCTTCGTCCACGCCGCCGGCACCATCGAGCCCATGGGTTTCGTGGCCGAGGTCGACCCGGCCGCCTACCGGCGCAACGTCTTGCTGAACAGCGCCGCCCCCCAGGTGCTGGGCCAGGCCTTCGTGGCCGCCGCCGCCGACAAGCCGGGCCGGCGGGACATGGTGGTGCTCACCTCCGGGGCGGCCAAGAGCGTCTACCCCGGGTGGGCCTCCTACGGGGCCGCCAAGGCGGCGGTGGACCAGTGGGTACGGGACGTCGGCGCCGAGCAGGAGCGCCGGGGTGGGGTCCGCGTCGTGGCCGTGGCGCCCGGCACGGTGGACACCGGCATGCAGGCGCTCATCAGGGAGACGCCGGAGGACTCGTTCCCCCAACGCCAGAAGTTCGTCGACCTGCACGCCCAGGGGAAGCTCACCGGCCCGGCCGAAGTGGCCCAGAAGGTGTGGGCCCTCCTCGACACCGACGTCGAGAACGGCGCCGTCGTCGACCTGCGGGAGCTGGCCCCCAAGTAGGCTCGCAGCCCTTCCGGGCCCGCCGTCCGGCGGGCCGCACCGGCCGCACCGATTGTCGAGGGGGTCGCAGATGGCGGACGCCGCAGGACGGCCGGCGATCGAGTCGTTCGCGCTCGAGGACCGCAAGATCCCACCGCCCGAGCACTTCAAGCCGCAGGCCCTGGTCACCGACCAGTCCCTCTACGACGAGGCCGACCAGGACTGGCAGGGCTTCTGGGCCCGCCAGGCCCTGGCCCTGGACTGGTTCGAGGAATGGGACACCCTGCTGGAGTGGGACCTGCCCGTCGCCCGCTGGTTCGGCGGAGGCCTCATCAACGCGTCCTACAACTGCCTGGACCGCCACGTGGCGGCCGGGAAGGGCCACAAGGTCGCCTACCACTGGGAGGGCGAGCCGGGCGACACCCGCACCGTCACCTACGCCGACCTGCTGGCCGACGTCCAGCGCTTCGCCAACGTGCTGCTGTCCCTGGGCGTGAAGCGGGGCGATCGGGTGGCCATCTACATGCCGATGGTCCCCGAGCTGCCGGTGGCGATGCTGGCCTGCGCCCGCATCGGCGCTCCTCACTCGGTGGTGTTCGGCGGCTTCTCGTCCGACGCCCTGCGGGACCGCATCAACGACGCCGAGGCCCGGGTCCTCGTCACCGCCGACGGGGGCTGGCGCCGCGGGGCGGTCGTGCCCCTGAAGGCCAGCGCCGACGCCGCGGTTGCCCAGTCCCCGTCCATCGAGCACGTGCTGGTGGTCCGCCGGACCGACCACGGCGTGGAGATGGCCGAGGGCCGCGACCACTGGTGGCACGAGTTGATGGAGGATGCCGGGCCGGTGTGCGAGCCGGCCCGCATGGACGCCGAGGACCTCCTCTACCTGCTCTACACCTCGGGAACCACGGCCCGGCCCAAGGGGATCATGCACACCACGGGCGGCTACCTCACCCAGGTGGCGTTCACCCACAAGTACGTCTTCGATCTCAACGCCGACACCGACGTCTACTGGTGCGCAGCCGACATCGGCTGGGTCACCGGCCACAGCTACATCGTCTACGGGCCGCTAGCCAACGGGGCCACCTCGGTGCTCTACGAAGGGACGCCGGACTTCCCGGCCCGGGACCGCTGGTGGTCGATCGCGGCGCGCTACGGCGTCACGATCCTCTACACCGCGCCCACCGCCATCCGCACGTTCATGAGGTGGGGGACCGAGGAGCCGGCCAAGCACGACCTCTCCTCGCTGCGCGTGCTCGGTTCGGTAGGGGAGCCCATCAACCCCGAGGCCTGGCTGTGGTACTGGGAGCACGTCGGCTCCAGCCGCTGTCCCGTGGTGGACACGTGGTGGCAGACCGAGACGGGGGCCATCATGATCTCGCCCCTGCCCGGCGCCACCACCTTGAAGCCGGGCTCGGCCACCTTCCCCCTGCCCGGCGTGGCCGCCGAGGTGGTGGACGACCAGGGCGAGCCGGTGAAGGTCGGCGGCTGCTATCTCACCCTCACCCGGCCGTGGCCGTCCATGCTGCGCGGCATCTACGGCGACCCGGAGCGCTACCGCCAGACCTACTGGAGCCGCTTCGAGGGGCGGTACTTCGCCGGCGACGGTGCCCGGGTCGATGACGAGGGCTACTTCTGGCTGATGGGCCGGGTGGACGACGTGATGAACGTCTCGGGCCACCGCATCTCCACCACCGAGGTGGAGTCGGCGCTGGTGGACCACCCCACCGTGGCCGAGGCGGCCGTGGTGGGGGCCGCCGACGCCACCACCGGGCAGGGCATCATCGCCTTCGTCACCCTGAAGATGGGCATGGAGGCCACCGAGGAGCACGGCCAGGACCTGCGCCGCCACGTGGCCACCCGCATCGGCCCCATCGCCCGGCCCAAGACCATCGTCTTCACCGACGACCTCCCCAAGACCCGCAGCGGCAAGATCATGCGTCGCCTGCTGCGCGACGTGGCCGAGGGCCGCTCCCTTGGCGACACCACCACCCTGGCCGACGCCTCGGTGGTCGAGGAGATCCGGCGCCGGGCCACCACCAGCCCGACGGAGGACTGACCTGCCCTCCGCCGGGCCGGAGGGCGAGGCGCGCAACTGGCGGTGGCGGGACGGGCCCGTGCCGCCCGCCCCGGCCGTGGTGTTCGACATCGACGGCGTGCTGTCGGACGCAGCCAGCCGCCAGCACTTCTTGGAGTCGGGCCGCCGGGACTGGGAGGCCTTCTTCGACGCCTGCGGCGACGACCCGCTCATCGATGACGTGGCCACCCTGCTGTCCCTGCTCGACCCCGGCCTGCGCATCGTGCTCCTCACGGGCCGGCCCCTGCGGGTGCAGCCCCAGACGGAGGCCTGGCTGGACCGCTACGAACTGCGCTGGGACCTGTTGATCATGCGGGACTACGGCGACTACGCCGCCGCCCGGGAGTTCAAGCGGTCCACTGTGGGCCGCCTGCGCCGCTATGGGTTCGACCTGCGCCTCGCCTTCGAGGACGACCGGCGTAACCTTGAGATGTTCCGGGACGAGGGGGTGGCCTGCGTCTACATCCACTCCGGTTACTACGACTGAGGAACAGCGGACCGGGGCGCGGACGTTGAACGGAGTGCAATGAACAAGAACACCTTCAAGACCACCATCCTTCTGGCCGCCATCGGCGGCCTCCTCGTCGGCGTCGGCTCGCTGTTCGGCCGCACCGGCGCGGTCATCGGCCTCGTGCTGGGCGTCGGGTTCGTGGGCTGGTCCTACTGGAACTCCGACAAGCTGGCCATCCGGGCCGCCCGGGCGGTCCCCGTCACCGAGGCGCAGGCGCCCGAGTTCTACCGGATGATGCGGGACCTCACGTCGCGGGCCGGCATGCCCGTGCCCAAGCTGTACATGACGCCTGACCAGCAGCCCAACGCCTTCGCCACCGGGCGCAACCCCCAGCACGCCGCCGTGGCCGTCACCCAGGGCATCGTGCAGCAGCTGGGTTGGGGCGACGAGTTGCGGGGCGTGCTGGCCCACGAGATCAGCCACGTCGGCAACCGCGACATCCTCATCGGCTCCGTGGCCGCGGCCGTGGCCACCGGCATCAGCTTCATGGCCAACATGGCCATGTGGGGCGCCATGTTCGGCGGACGCGACGACGACGAGGGGGGGGCCAACCCCATCATCATCCTGCTGGCCGCCATCGTGGCCCCGATCGCAGCGGGCCTGCTCCAGATGGCCCTCAGCCGCAGCCGGGAGTTCGAGGCCGACCGCTCCGGGGCCCGCCTCATCGGCGACGGCGAAGCGCTGGCCCGGGCCCTCGAGAGCATCGAGCGGGCCGCCCACCAGATCCCCATGCTGGTCCAGCCGGCCCAGGCCTCGAAGTACATCATCAACCCTCTCACCAACGAGGCCGTGAGCAGGCGGGTCCAGTTCGCCAAGCTGTTCACCACCCACCCGCCCACGGCCGAGCGGGCTCGCCGCCTGCGCTCCGGAGAGTGGCGGTCGTAGGGATGTGAGCCATCCGGGCCGGCGGTGGGGCCGGCTCCCGGTCACCGGCACCGGTCAAGGAGGGGCGAGCAGCGGGGCGCCCCGGCCGGCGGGAGTGGCGCGACCTCGCACGGTCGTCCTCGGCGGGGTGCTGGTGGCCACCGCCCTGTTGCTGGGCGGGGGCCCCGCCGCGCTCGGCCAGCTGCCCACCTTCCCGGGCAGCACCTCGTCCACCACCGCCCCGCCCACCACCACCACACGGGTACCGGAGACGGACCCGCCGCCCACCACTGCGCCGCCGCCCACCACCGCGCCCCGGGCCACAGAGCCGGCCGCGCCCGGTCCCGACC
>JBOGHQ010000534.1:0-2021 GCA_050744785.1 Acidimicrobiales bacterium
GAGTGGCCGGAGGCCGGCGACGCCGGCCGGAGGCCTGAGCGCCGCCCGCAGGGCGGCACGACAAGGTTCGCCGAGCGACCTCCGGTTGCGAGTGCGATTACAGACCGAGGGCGCTCTTCATGTCGTCCAGCCGGGAGAGGGACTCCCAGGTGAACTCCTTCTCGGTGCGGCCGAAGTGCCCGTAGGCGGCGGTGCGCTGGAAGATGGGCCGGCGCAACTTGAGGTCCCGCACGATGGCGGCCGGGCGCAGGTCGAACACCTCGCGCACGGCCTGCCCGAGGCGCAGCGGGTCCACCTCGGCGGTGCCGAAGGCCTCCACCATGACCGACACCGGATGGGCCACGCCGATGGCGTAGGCCACCTGGATCTCGCAGCGCCGGGCCGCACCCGACGCCACCACGTGCTTGGCCGCCCACCGGGCCGCGTAGGCGGCCGAGCGGTCGACCTTGGTGGGGTCCTTGCCGGAGAAGGCACCGCCACCGTGGCGGGCCGCTCCGCCGTAGGTGTCGACGATGATCTTGCGGCCGGTGAGGCCGGTGTCGGCGTGGGGGCCGCCCAGCTCGAACTTGCCGGTGGGGTTGGCCAGCACCCGGTAGCGGTCGTGGGCCAGTTCGGCCGGCAGCATGGGGTGGATGACGTGCTCGATGAGGTCGGGCTTGAGCAGCGTCTCCAGGTCCAGGCCAGGCTGGTGCTGGGTGGAGATGAGCACCGTGTCGAGGGCCACCGGGCGCCCGTTCTCGTACTGCACGGTGACCTGGGTCTTGCCGTCGGGGCGGAGGTAGGGCAGGACGCCGGCCTTGCGCACCTCGGAGAGCCGCTGGGCCAGGCGGTGGGCCAGCCAGATGGGCAGCGGCATGAGGTCGTCGGTCTCGTCGCAGGCGTAGCCGAACATCATCCCCTGGTCGCCGGCGCCCTGGCGGTCGAGGTCCTCGTCGGCGCTGGCGCTGGAGCGCTGCTCGAGAGCCCGGTCCACGCCCTGGGCGATGTCGGGCGACTGCGGGTCGATGGACGTGATGACGCCGCAGGTGTGGCCGTCGAACCCGAAGGACTCCCGGTCGTAGCCGATGCCGCAGATGGTGTCCCGCACGATGGTGGGGATCTCGACATAGGCGGTGGTGCTGATCTCCCCCGCCACCACCACCAGACCGGTGGTGAGCAGCGTCTCGCACGCCACCCGCCCGGCCGGGTCCTCCCGCAGGATGGCGTCGAGGATGGCATCGGAGATCTGGTCCGCCATCTTGTCGGGATGGCCCTCGGTGACGGACTCCGAGGTGAAGGTGGTGCGGGTGGGGCTGGTCACGCAGGTCTCCTTGCCAGGTGGGCGACGGCGTCGAGCACGGCCCGAGCCACCGCCCGCTTGTCGGACAGGGGCACAGTCTGCTCGCTGCCGTCCGCGGTCACCAGCACCACCCGATTGGTGTCGGCGTCGAAGCCGGCGTCGGGGGCCGAGACGTCGTTGGCGACCACCAGGTCGAGGTGCTTGGCCCGCAGCTTCTCGGTGGCGGCCGCCACCAGTTCGGCGTCCGACGTCTCCGCCGCGAAGCCCACCAGCACCTGCCCGGGGCGCTTGGCCCGGCCCAGGGCAGCCAGGATGTCGGTGGTGGGTTCGAGGACGACGTCGGGCACGCCATCGGCCTTCTTGAGCTTGTGCCCGGCCGGCGCCTTGGGGCGGAAGTCGGCCACCGCCGCAGCCATGACCACCACGTCGGCAGTGCCGGCCGCCTCCAGCACGGCTCGTTCCATCTCGGCTGCCGTCTCCACCCGCACCACGGCCACCCCGGCGGGTACGGGCAAAGCGGTGGTGGTGACCAGCGTGACGGCGGCGCCCCGCGCCGCCGCCGCCTCGGCCAGGGCGTGGCCCTGCTTGCCGGACGACCGGTTCCCGAGGAAGCGCACCGCGTCCAGCGGCTCCCGCGTGCCGCCCGCGGTCACCAGCACCCGCAGTCCATCCAGTGAATGAGGGGTGTACTGCGCGACGGCGGCTTCGGCCGCGGCCAGGATCTCCGCCGGCTCCGCCAGCC
>JBOGHQ010000535.1:0-8829 GCA_050744785.1 Acidimicrobiales bacterium
GTCCTCAACCAGATCGAGGCCGTCACCGGCGGTCGCTTCCATCCCAACTTCGACCGGATCGGTTGGGTCAAGGACGACCTGACGAAGGGATGGATCGAGGAGTGCAAGGGCGCCATGAAGAAGATGCGGGGGTTCTGCGACGAGATCGAGGACCTCCTCATGGGCAACGAGATCTTCCAGACCCGCACCCGCGGCATCGGCGTGATACCGCCCGCGGTGGGGCTGGAGTACGGCCTGTCGGGCGCCAACATCCGCGCCAGCGGCGTCGACTGGGACATCCGCCGTGATGAGGCGTCGCCGCTCGTCTACAACGAGTGCGACTGGAAGGTCTGGACCCATCCGGACGGCGACTCCTTCGCCCGCTACTGGGTCCGCCTCCAGGAGACGCGCGAGGCCACCAGGATCGTCGATCAGCTGCTCGACTCCCTGCCGGCCGGGCCCATCCAGGCCAAGGTGCCCCGCATCATCAAGGTCCCGGCCGGCGAGTCCTGGGTCCACACCGAGAACCCGCTGGGGGAGATGGGCTACTACGTCATCTCCAAGGGCGGCCTGGGGCCCTTCCGGGTCAAGATCCGCACCCCCTCGTTCAACAACGTCTCCATCACGCCCTGGCTGCTCCGGGGCGTCTACGTCCCCGACGTCATCACCATCCTGGCCAGCCTCTACTTCATCCTCGGGGACATCGACCGATGACGCCGTCACCTCGCTTCTGGCCCCAAGAATCGACACCCCAGTGTCGATTCTTGGGGCCAGAATGCCCGGAGGCGCCTTGTCCGGGGGTGCCGGCCTAGTGCTCGCCCTAGACCTCACCACCTACGGGTGGACCACGGCGCTGAAGGTCGCGGTGGTGCTCGGGATCATCCCGGCCGGCGCCATCATCCTCGGCTACGTCTTCCTGCTGAAGATGATGAGCCACATGCAGAGCCGGCTCGGGCCCATGGAGGCGGGCCCGCACGGTGCCCTCCAGCTAGTGGCGGACGGCGTGAAGTTCATGCAGAAGGAGGACATCTTCCCGGCCCGGGCCGACCGGTTCGTGTTCGCCGCCGCCCCCATCGTGGTGCTGCTGTCCACCTTCCTGCTCTACATCGTGATCCCGGCCGGGCCCCGGCTGATCGTGGAGGACCTCGACACCGGGATCTTCTTCGCCCTGGCCGTGTCGTCGCTGTCGGTGCTCGGGATCCTCATGGCCGGCTGGGCCTCGGCCAACAAGTACTCCCTCATCGGCGCCTTACGGGCGGCGGGCCAGCTCATCGCCTACGAGCTGCCCCTGGTCCTCGCCGTGGTGGGCGTGGTGGTCCAGGCCGAGACCATGAGCCTCCAGGGCATCGTGCGGGCCCAAGCCGACGGCGACATCTTCGGCGTCGGCATCATCGGCAACCCGTTCATCCTCACCCAGCTCGTGGGCTTCCTGATCTTCCTGGCCGCGGCCCAAGCCGAGCTCACCCAGACCCCGTTCGACATGCCCGTCGCCGAGTCCGAGCTGGTGGCCGGCTACATGACCGAGTACACCGGCTTCCGGTTCCTCTTCTTCTTCATGGCCGAGTTCGGCACCGCCTTCGCCTTCTCGGCCATCGGCGCCACCCTGTTCCTCGGCGGCTGGTACGTGCCCGGGGTGGAGGGCACCCTCGCCGACGTCCTCGGCCCCCTGGTGCTGGGCGCCAAGATCATGCTGGTCGCCTTCCTCGTCTTCTGGATCCGCTTCAGCTACCCGCGCTTCCGGGAGGACCAGCTCCAGTCCTTCGCCTGGAAGTACCTCATCCCGATCTCGCTGGTCAACATCATGGCCACCGGCATTCTCAAGGTGGTGTTCTGATCCATGCCCCAGCTCCCCGGCCTGATGAAGGGCCTCGGCGTCACGTTCAAGACGATGCTCAAGCCGGCCGTCACCGTGCAGTACCCCCACGTCAAAGAGGCACCGCCCACCCGGGCCCGGGGCGTCATCGCCCTCAAGGAGGAGAACTGCACGGTCTGCATGCTGTGCGCCCGGCAGTGCCCCGACTGGTGCATCTACATCGAGGGCTACAAGGACAAGGCCCCGCCCCGGCGGGAGGGCGGCAAGCCCCGCACCGTGCAGAAGCTGGACCGCTTCGACATCGACTACAGCCTGTGCATGTACTGCGGGATCTGCGTGGAGGTCTGCCCCTTCGACGCCCTGTTCTGGAGCCCCGAGTACGAGTACTCGGAGGTCAGGATCGCCGACCTCCTCCACGACAAGACCAAGCTCGGCGAGTGGATGGAGACGGTGCCCGAGCCCCCGGCCCTGGAGGCCGGCGCCGAGGCCAAGAAGGGCGCCAAGAAGTAGCCGATGGTCGCCCAGAACGTCATCTTCGGAGCCATCGCGGCCGCCATGGGGATCGCCGCCATCCGGGTGGTGACCACCAAGAACGTCGTGCACGCCGCGCTCTACCTGGTCGTCGTGCTCGCCGGCGTGGCCGCCCTCTACATCCTGCTGGCGGCCGAGTTCACCGCCGTCGTCCAAGTCCTGGTCTACATCGGGGCCATCGTGGTGCTGTTCCTGTTCGGGATCATGCTGACCCGGGCGCCCATCGGCGAGTCGCCCGACCTCGACAACGACCAGCGCGGCCTGGCTTTCGTGGTAGCGCTGTTCCTGCTGGGCGTCCTGGGCGCGGTGCTGAACGACGCCTACGGCTCCACCAAGCTGCCCGAGGACGCCGCCATCCAGCGCAGCGCCGAGGTGGGCACCTCGATCTTCCAGGACTACGTGATCCCCTTCGAGGTCGTGTCGATCCTGCTGCTGGCCTCCCTCATCGGCGCCGTCGTCATCGCCAGGAGGGACTGAGGTGTACCTGAACCAGTTCCTCTTCCTCGCCGCCTTCCTCTTCTGCGTGGGGGTCTACGGCGTGCTGGCCCGCAAGAACGGCGTGCTGGTCCTCATGTCGGTGGAGCTCATCCTCAACGCCGTCAACGTCAACCTGGTGGCCTTCGGCGCCTTCCACGAATCGGTGGTGGGCCAGGTGTTCGCCCTGTTCGTCATCGCCATCGCCGCCGCCGAGGTGGGCGTGGGCCTGGCCATCGTGCTGCTCATCTACCGGAACAAGCACTCGATCGACCTCACCGAGGTCGACTTGATGAAGGGCTGACCGGCACCCGTGCTCCGCCACGCCTGGCTCATCCCCGCCCTGCCGGTCCTGTCGTTCTTCCTCATTCTCTTCTTCGGGAAGAGGCTGCCCGGCAAGGGCCACGAGCTGGGCCTGGCCGCGGTGGGCGGCGCCCTCATCCTCTCCACCATCTCGGTGGTGCAGTGGGTGGACCGGCCGAGGGACTTCGAACCCACCGCCGCCCACGCCGCGGAGGAGGCCGGGGCCCACGGCGCCGAGGGGGCTGGCGTCGTCGCGGAGGAGGGGGAGCACGCCGAGGAAGCGGGAGTGGCGGCCGAGGACGAGGAGCACGCCGAGGAAGCCGGCGCCGCCGCCGAGGAAGCCGGCGCCGCCGCCGAGGAGGCCCACCACTACGAGCCCATCCGGGCGCCGGTGCAGCGCGAGGTGCTGTGGTTCGAGCTGGGCGGCCTGGAGATCAAGGCCGGCACCCACATGGACGGCATGGCCGTCGTGCTGGTCTTCGTCGTCTCCCTGATCTCGTTCCTCGTGCACGTCTTCTCCACCAGCTACATGCACGACGACCGGCGCTACACCCACTTCTTCGCCGCCCTCAGCCTGTTCACGGCGGGCATGCTCATCATGGTCACCGCCAGCAACACCCTCCAGCTGCTGGTGGGCTGGGAGATGATGGGCCTCTGCTCGTTCATGCTCATCGGGCACTGGTGGGAGGAGAAGAACAACTCCGACGCCGCCCTCAAGGCCTTCTTCACCACCCGCACCGGTGACATCGGGCTCCTGGTCGGCATCTCCATCCTGTTCTTCGCGGCCGGCAGCACCTTCGACATCGCCGCCATCAACAACGCCGCCCTGGACGGCACCATCAGCCACACCGTGCTGGTGGCGGCTGCCGCCGCCCTGCTCTGCTCGGTGATCGGCAAGAGCGCCCAGTTCCCCCTCCACACCTGGCTGCCCGACGCGATGGCCGGGCCCACCCCGGTCTCGGCCCTGATCCACGCCGCCACCATGGTGGTGGCCGGCGTGTACCTGGTGGCCCGCCTCTACGGCGTGTTCTGGCAGGGCCTCGACATCGGCGGCGGCGGGATCAACCCGGTGGCCCTCTTCGGCGGCATCACCGTGTTGATCGCAGCGGCCCTCGCCTTCGTCCAGAGCGACATCAAGAAGGTGCTGGCCTACTCCACCGTCAGCCAGCTGGGGTACATGGTGATGGCCCTGGGCGTGGGGGCCTGGACGGCCGGGCTGTTCCACCTCTTCACCCACGCCTTCTTCAAGGGCCTGCTCTTCCTGGCGTCGGGCTCGGTCAGCCATGCCGTGCACAGCTTCGACATGAAGAAGGACATGGGCGGCCTGAAGGAGCACATGCCCATCACGTTCAAGACCTTCATGGTCGGCAGCGTGGCCCTGGCCGGCATCCCGCCTCTGGCCGGCTTCTGGTCCAAGGACGAGATCCTGCTGGGTGCCTCCCACGGCTACGAGCTCTTCCTGGTCGTGGGGCTGATCGGCGCCTTCCTGACGGCCGCCTACATGACCCGCTGCGTGTACCTCACCTTCTTCGGCGAGTACCGGGGCCACGGGCACCCCCACGAGTCGCCCCCGGCCATCACTGTGCCCCTCATCGCGCTGGCCGGGTTCTCGATCGTGGCCGGTTTCGTCAACATGCCGGGCGTCTTGCTGTTCTCGGAGTGGACCGAGAACGCCACGTTCCAGCTGGCTGGGGTGGAGCACCACGACTTCTCGTGGAGCCTGGCCGTCATCGGCACGATGATGGGCGCGGCCGGCATCGCCGCCGGTTGGGCCTACTACGCCCGCAACCTGGGGCCACACCGGCTCACCCAGCGCAGCCGCGCCGCCCTCACCGGCTACCGCATCCTGGAGAACAAGTACTGGCTGGACCGCCTGTACACCGACATGATGGTGGGCGGCCTCAAGGGCCCGGTGGCTCGCGGTGCGTACTGGGTCAACCAGCGGGTGATCGACGGCGTGGTGAACGCGGTCGGGATCTCCTCACGGGCGGTGGCCCGGTTCACCTATGACGTCGTGGACCAGAAGGTGGTGGACGGCGTCGTCAACGGCACCGGCCTCACCGCCGAGGAGGGCGGCAGCGTCCTCAGTGTCCTGCAAACCGGCCGCGTCCAGCAGTACGCCGCCTTCCTCTTCGGCGCCGTGGTGGTCATGGGCGGCGCCCTCGTCCTCTTCGCCTAGGAGACTCCCTTGGACTGGTTCGACTCGTGGGCCCTAACGCTGGCGGTGTTCCTCCCGGCCGTGGGGATCGTGGCCTTGGGCTTCATCCCGCGCGCCCAGGAGAACCTCATCAAGACGGTGACCCTCCTCACCACCCTGGCCACCATGGGCGTGGGCGTGGCCATCATGGCCGGCTTCGACTACGGGGCCTCCAAGGCCCTCCAGTTCGAGGTCGACAACCAATGGATCGACGCCATCAACAGCCGCTACCACATGGGTATCGATGGCATCTCACTGCCGCTGCTCGTGCTGTCGATGTTCATCAGCGTCCTGTGCGTCGTCTACTCCTGGGACCACTTCCCCGAGCCGCACAACCCGAAGGCCTTCCTCATGCTGCTCCTCATCCTCGAGGTGGGCATGAACGGCACCTTCGTGTCGCAGGACCTGATCTTGTTCTTCGTCTTCTTCGAGCTGGTGCTGCTGCCCATGTACTTCATGATCGGGGTGTGGGGCGGGCCCAACCGCCAGTACGCCTCGATCAAGTTCTTCCTGTTCACGCTGTTCGGGTCGGCGCTCATGATCCTCGGGTTCTTGGCCCTGTTCTTCAAGGCCGGCAACACCTTCGACATCCCCGAGCTGATCGCCAACGCCAGCGCCATCGACCACGACACCCAGCTGTGGATCTTCGGCGGGCTGTTCATGGGCTTCGCCATCAAGGTGCCCATGTTCCCGTTCCACACCTGGCTCCCCGACGCCCACACCGAGGCGCCCACCGTGGGCTCGGTCATCCTGGCCGCCGTCCTGCTGAAGCTCGGTACCTACGGCTTCGTGCGCATCGCCATCCCCATCCTCCCCGAGGCGGCGGTCTCGTGGGCGCCATGGATCGGGCTCCTGGCCGTCATCGGGATCATCTACGGCGCCCTGGCCTGCCTGGCCCAGCGCGACCTGAAGCGACTCATCGCCTTCTCCTCGGTGGCCCACATGGGCTTCGTGATGCTGGGCATCGCCACCCTCACCGACTTCGGCGTCAACGCTGCGGTGTTCGGCATGGTGGCGCACGGCCTCATCACCGGGATGCTGTTCTTCATCGCCGGCTCCATCCAGGAGCGGTTCCACACCCGTGAGCTGTCCCGCCTCGGTGGCCTGCTCGTGCAGGCGCCCAAGCTGGGCTGGATCCTCGGCTTCTGCGCCATGGCCTCGCTGGGGCTGCCCGGCCTGGCCGGGTTCTGGGGCGAGTTCCCGGCCATCCTGTCCGCCTACCAGCCCGCCCCCGAGCTCTCCGAGGCCCTGTTCCGGGGCTACATGGTGGTGGCCGCGGTCGGCACAGTCTTCGCGGCCGGCTACCTGCTGTGGATGTACCAGCGCACCGCCTTCGGCACGCCCAAGGAAGAGTTCGCCGAGGTCCACATCCACGACGTCCACGGCCCGGAGTGGCTGGCGTGGACGCCGCTCCTGCTGCTGATCGTGGCTCTCGGGGTGTACCCCCGCCTGCTGTTCGGCATCACCGACGAGGCGGTCCAGTCGGTGACGGCCGCCTTCACCGCGGTGGGGGGGTAGGTGCTGGTGCTGGCCCAGGCCGCGACCGCCTTCAAGGCCCCGGACCTGGACTACGCCGCCCTGTCCCCGGAGATCGTCCTCACCGGCGTCCTCGTCCTCGTCCTGCTGCTCGACCTGGTGGTCGACGAGACCCGCAAGTACCTGGTCACCCAGCTGGCCGGCGTGGGCGTGCTCATCAGCCTCATCCCCGTCATCGCCCTGGGCGTGGACGGCGCCGACCGTTCCATGTTCGCCGGGGCCTACGTGGTGGACGACTTCGCCCTGCTGTTCAAGGGCCTCTTCCTCGGCGTCGGCTACGTGGTCCTGCTCATGTCCACCCGCTACATCGAGGAGGGCGAGTACTACGAAGGCGAGTACTCCTTCCTGCTGCTGTCCGCCCTGCTCGGCATGGTGGTGATGTCGTCGGCCCGCGACCTCATCACGATCTTCGTGGCCCTCGAGCTGCTGTCCATCCCCGCCTACATGCTGGCCGGCTGGCGCAAGCGGGACGTGAAGAGCAACGAGGCGGCCCTCAAGTACTACCTCCTCGGCGTGCTCGCCTCGTCGGTGATGCTCTACGGCATGTCGCTGGTGTTCGGCGCTACCGGCTCCACCCTGCTGCGGGAGATCGGCGACCAGGTCGGCGGCTCGGCGGGCGAGGAGCCGCTGGTCACCCTCGGCATCTTCCTCATCGTGGTGGGTTTCGCCTTCAAGGTCTCGGCCGTGCCCTTCCACTTCTGGGCGCCCGACACCTACGAGGGTGCGCCCACGCCCGTCACCGCCTTCCTCTCCGTGGCTTCCAAGACGGGCGGCTTCGTGGCCCTCCTCCAGCTCGTGTACGTGGGGTTCTTCGGGCGGGAGGAGGTGTGGGGCCCGCTGTTCTGGATCCTGGCCGCCCTCACCATGACGATGGGCAACCTGGTGGCCCTGCGCCAGACCAATCTGGTGCGGATGCTGGCCTACTCGTCGGTGGCCCAGGCCGGCTACATCCTCGTGCCGTTCGCGGTGGCCGGGGACAGCCCACAGGCGGCCGGCACCGCGCAGACGGCCACCATCGTCTACCTGGCGATCTATGCGGCCATGAACCTGGGCGCCTTCGCCATCGTGATGGCAGTGGCCCGCAAGACCAGATCGGCGGAGATCTCCAGTTACGGCGGGCTGTTCACCTACGCGCCGGGGCTCACCGTGCTGATGACGATCTTCGTCTTCTCCCTGGCCGGCATCCCCCCCCTCGGCGGGTGGTTCGCCAAGCTGGCCATCTTCCAGGCCGCTCTCGACGCCGGCACCACCACCGCCGTCATCCTGGCTGTCATCGCCGGGGTGAACTCGGTGATCGCTCTGTTCTATTACGCCTCGGTGGCGCGGGAGATGTGGATGCGGCCCGCACCCGACGATGACCGCAGCCCCATCCAGGTGCCGGCGCCCCTGGCCGCCGCCCTCGGCCTCACCGCGGCCATGGTGGTGGCGGTGGGCATCTACCCGCAGGCCATCGCCCGACTCGGCGACCTGGCCCACCTCACCGCGAGGTAGCCCACGCCCGCCACCGGTGCGGAGGGGCGTCTCCGGGAGCGGATCGCCCGAGCCGGGCCCGTGACCTTCGCCGAGTTCCTCGAGCTGGCCCTCTACGATGCCTCGGGCGGCTTCTTCGCCGAGGGCGAGGCCGGACGCCGCGGTGACTTCCTCACCAGCCCCGAGGTGGGCCCCTTGTTCGGAGCGGTGGTGGCCCGGGCCCTCGACCGCTGGTGGTCGGAGTTGGGCCGGCCTGATCCCTTCGTGGTGGTGGAGGCCGGCGCCGGGGCCGGCACCCTCGCCCGTGACGTGGTGGCCGCCGCCGGGGCCTGTGGCCCGGCCCTGCGGTACGTGCTGGTGGAGCGATCGGAGCCCCTCCGGGCCCGCCAGGCCGAGCGGCTGCCCCTCGACCCGCCCGCGGTGGCCCTCGGCCCGCCATCGCCGGACGAGGACGACGGTCACCGCGCCGTCCCGCCTGCCGCCCGGCCACCGTCGGAGGGCCCGGTCCTCACCTCGCTGGCAGAGC
>JBOGHQ010000536.1:0-2921 GCA_050744785.1 Acidimicrobiales bacterium
CCCATGACCCGGACGATGGACCGGTCGTCATGGAGGGCCCGGTCCACCTCGGCCACACCGGCGCCGGCGGTGCGGGCCGCCACGGCCAGGTGCACCGAGGCCGGGTCGGTGGCGTGCAGGGCCACCAGGGATGCCGCCACCCCCTCGGGCGTGGCGACCCGGTGGGCCGGGGCCAGGCGGTGGAGCCTCCCGATGGCCGGCTTGGGCACGGTGCAAAGCTAGGCGGGAAAGATCCCGCGACCACCTGACCGTTCTGGGCCCGGAAACGGGTCCGTTTCGGTACCGCTTTCGGGACCAGAACGAGCTGGGGAAGGGGGGCGATCAGTTGAGCAGGGCCCGTAGGGACCCGGCCCGGGCCCGGGCCTGGTCGGCACCGGCGTCGTCCACCAGGTCGGCCAGGGCCTCGAGCGTCTCGGCGGCCTCGGTGAAGCGGCCCAGGGAGGCCAGGGCGCGGGCCACCTCCACGTGATCCGACG
This sequence comes from Acidimicrobiales bacterium, assembly GCA_050744785.1. GTDB lineage: Bacteria > Actinomycetota > Acidimicrobiia > Acidimicrobiales > JBOGHQ01. The sequence continues at coordinate 477 of JBOGHQ010000536.1, forward strand.
GGGCCGCCGGGGGGATGGCGGCGCGGAGGCGGTACACCCAGCCGGCCGAGGGGGCGTCGCCGGCAGCCAGGTAGAGCTGGCGCAGGTTGGCCAGCATGCGGGCCAGGATGGCCCGCCGGCCCGACACCGGCAGCTGATCGGGCAGCGCCGCGCCCGGTCCGTGGACGGCCTGGAACAGCGCCTCGCACCCGGCCCGGTCCAGCACCGTGCCGCCGCCGAAGGGGTCAAGGACCTCGCCCGCCCCGCCGTCGTGGCGGACCAGGAAGTGCCCGGGCAGGCCGATGCCCACCAGCGGCACGCCCACCCGCCGGCCCACCTCCATGCTGAGCACGGACAGCGAGATGGGGATGCCCACCCGCCGGGAGACGACGTCGTTGAGGAAGGAGTTGTGCGGGTCGCCGTACCGCCGGCGGTTGCCGGTGAAGCCCAGCTCGTCGAACAGGTGGCGGCGCAGGCCGTCCAGGGTGGCTTCGGTGCAGCCGGCCGCCACCTCGTCCAGCCGGGCCAGCTCGGCGGCCACGTCGAGCTCGGGATGGGCGTGGGCGGCGATGAGCAGGGCGGCCTCGTCCAGCGGGATCTCACCGTCCGGGCGCCGGACCAGGGCAGCGAAGCGTTCGGTGGGCCCCGTCATCGGCGGAACAGGAGGCTCACCACGATGGTGGCCACGACCGACAGCACGATGCTGCTGGCCAGCGGGATCAGGACCCGGAGGTTCCCGCGCTTGAACGAGAGGTCGCCGGGCAGGCGGCCCAGGCCGAGGGCCGACGCGGCCACGAGGAGCACACCGGCGACCCCGAGCACCAGGGCCGCCATCAGCAGGAAGCGGCCGACCTGCGACGCGTCCATGCCGTGACTGTACCCAGGCCCCTGTCCGGGTCAGTCCTGGTTCAGTCGTGCGATCCGGCCCAGGCCAGCAGCTCGCCGGCCGGCAGCGTGTTCACCACCCGGGCCGGGTCCACACCGCACTCGGCGGCCCGCTCGCACCCGTAGGGCTGCCAGTGGAGCTGGCCGGGAGCGTGGGCGTCGGTGTCGATGCTGAAGCGGCACCCGGCCTCGATGGCCTGGCGCAGCAGCCGCCGGGGGGGGTCCAGCCGCTCGGGCCGGCAGTTGGTCTCCACCGCCTTGTCGTGGGCCACGGCGGCGGCGAGCACGGCCCCGGCATCGAAGGCCGACTCGGGCCGGCCCCGGCCCACCACGATGCGGCCGGTGCAGTGACCGAGGATGTCCAGGTTGGGGTCGGCCAGGGCCTTCACCATGCGGGCCGTCATGAAAGGCGCCTCCATGCGCAGCTTGGAGTGAACGCTGCCCACCACCACGTCCAGGCGGGCCAGCAGCTCGGGCTCCTGGTCGAGGGTCCCGTCCTCGTTGATGTCCACCTCGATGCCGGTGAGGATGCGGAAGGGGGCCAGCTCCTGGTTGAGAGCGGCCACCACGTCGAGCTGGGCCCGGAGCCGGTCGGCGGACAGGCCGTTGGCCACCGTGAGGCGAGGCGAGTGGTCGGTGAGGACCACGTAGTCGTGACCGAGGTCGCGCGCCGCCCGGGCCATCTCGTCGATGGGGCTCCCCCCGTCGGACCAGTCGGAGTGGGTGTGGCAGTCGCCCCGGAGCACGGCCCGCAGCTCGGCGCCCGGGCCGCTGGACGCGTCGGGCAGCTGCCCCTGCAGGCGGTCCAGGTAGGACGGCACCTCGCCGGCCAGGGCCTGGACGATGACCCGCCCGGTCTTCTCTCCCACGCCGGCCAGGGTCTGGAGCCGGCCGGCTGCGGCCAGGCGCTCCAGCTCCTCGGGGCCGGCCGCCTTGGCCGAGGCCGCCGCCGTCCGGAAGGCCCGCACCCGGTAGGTGGGCTCGCGCATGCGCTCCAGCAGCTCGGCAATGCGCTCCAGGGCCTCCACCGGCCCGAGCGGCGGAGGGCCGGCAGGGGGTGCCCCCATCTCAGTCGTCCCGGCCCCTCTTCCCCTTGCCCCGGCCCTTCTCCTCGTCCTCGTCATCGTCGTGGTCGGGGGGCGGTGGCGGGACGGTGGTGGGCGTGGTGGTGGTGGTCGTCGTGGTGGCGACGGAGGTGTCCACGCCGTCGATCTGGCCGAGCAGGTCCACCAGCTCCGAGGTGGCCGGATCCGACAGCTGCCCGTCGGCGTTCCACCCTCCGGCGTCGGCCAGCAGGCGGGTGGCCTCGTCGGACCCGCCACCCGCCTCCACCTGGTCGGCCACCCGCTCGAGACGTTCGGACACCGTGGGGCCCATGGGGCCGTCGCCCACCCGCACCCGCTGGCCCAGGTCGCGGATGGATCCCACCAGCTCTGCCGACCCGCCGTCACCGTCGCCCCGAAGGCTGGCGGCCGCCACCAGGAGGCCGAGGAGGACCACCACGCCCGCCACCAGGTACGCCGTGCCGCGGGTGGGCCGGCGCCACGACGCCAGGCGGGCCGCAGAAGGACCGGGGGCGGG
>JBOGHQ010000537.1:0-5035 GCA_050744785.1 Acidimicrobiales bacterium
GTCCTGCTGGTGGGGGACCATCGCCAGCTCCGCAATGAGCTCGGGCGTACCGTCCGCGAGCAGGACGGCCTGCTCCAAGCGCCCGGTCGCCAGCCTCTCCTGGGCGCCGGTGCGCTCCAGGCTCCGCTGGTCCCGCTCGATCGCCCCGGGCAGCCAGCTGATCTCATGACGGACGCCCGCGACGTCGGCCCGGTGCAGGCGCCAGACCACCGGGTGGTCGTGCTCGGCGAGGAACCGTTGCGCCCGGTCAAGCTGCCTCTGGTGCTCGCCGATCGCCCGCTCCAGACCGGCGCGCTTGTGGGCCAGATCGGCAAGGTGCCGGCGCTGCAGGTCGGGCTTGGCATGGGCGATGGCCAGGTCGCGCTCGATCTCGGCGACGCGCTCCATGAGCCGTCGCAGTTCGGCGCCGTCGAGGAGCCGGCCACTGTTGCCTTCGCTCCCCGTCGGTCCCGCCCTCAGCTCGGCCCGCACGGCGACGGCCGGCCGGTCGACCCAGGTCCGGCTGAGCGCCTCGGCCAGCACGTCAGCCGGCGTCTGCAGCCCCTGGACAGCGACGTAGGCGTCGTTGGACTCCCGTCCGCGGGTGAGGGGGACGTAGATGCCACTCACCCCGGTCGGCCCGTCGAGGTAGAGCAGCGAGCGGTCCACCGTGCGGCCCTGGTTGGCGTGGTTGGTCTCGGCATAGGCCAGCTCCAGGTGGCTGGCCGCGTACGCCGCCGGCAACCGCACCCGTCCGGTCCGGCCGGCCACGGACAGGCTGCCGTCACGGTGGACCACCTCCACCGTCCAGCGGTCGCGGTTCTTCACCATGAGGTGGCGGTCGGTTACGAGCTTGCGGTCGTTCTGGCGGGTGGCCACCAGGTCGCCCGGGTGGAGGCGGTACTGCCCCACCTCCAGCGCCGGGCCGTCGGCATCGAGCTGGCCGGCCTCGAGCCGGCGCCACTGCGCCGCCCGGTTGAGGGCCACGACCGCTTCGTTGCTCGGCGCCATCATCGAGCCGACTCCCCGTTCTCGACCGCCAGCCACCACTGCTCGACGACCGCCCGCCGCATCTGCCGCGGGGTACCCCCGTGCAGGCGACCGTGCTGCTCGTAGAGGTCGATGACCGAGGTGTCTCCCCGACGCAGCCGGAGGCTGGCCTCACGCTCCCACTCGTGGTTGAACCGGTGGACCCGGCCCAGCTCGATGGCGCCGAAGGTGTCGACCAGATGGCCGAACATCCCGGAGCGGCCGACGGCCGAGAACTGCAGCGGGTCGCCCACCAGGGCGAGGCGCCAGCCGTGCCGGTCGGCCAGGTCGACGAGGTCGGCCAGGCGCGGGGTCGACACCATCGCCGCCTCGTCGACGATGACCGTCGCCCCGGCCGGCAGGGCGTAACGGTGGTCTGGCGGGCGGTCGAGGGCGTGCTCCACCAGGAGCTTGTCGATGGTGTCGGCGTCCACGCCGGCGTCCGAGCCGAGGACCTCGGCGGCGGCGGCCGACGGGGCCACGCCGAACACGGCCCGCCCTTCCCGGCGCAGCTGGTCGACGGCCGGGCGCAGAGCCGAGGTCTTGCCCGTGCCGGCGGGCCCAACGGCCAACACCAGCGCCCGCTCCCCCGCCACCGCCTCGGCCAGCGCCTGCTGGGGAGCGTCGAGCTCATCGGTGGCGGTGACGGCGTGGTCGTCGCCGCCGGCGGCGGTGCGCCGTTCGGCCAGGGCCACGACGCGCTCCTCCTCGGCCAGGACGGCGGGAAGGGTCAGCACACGGTCCACAGCCCCCTCGGTGATGGGACGACCGTCGCGGCGAAGCTCGACGCCGTCGGGGATGGGCCGGGACAGGTCGACCATGCGGGTGGCCACGACGTGGCCCGCCAGGCCATCGAGCCAAGGGGCCAGCTCGGCAGCCGGCACAGCCACGGATGTCGGCACGGCGGCGGCCAGCTCCCGCACCAGCTCGGCGACCCGCCAGGTGGACTGCCGCTCGGCAAGGGCGGCCAGGACCCGCTCCACCACGCCCGCTTCGGCAGCCTGGTCGAGATGGTCGACGCCGGCCTCCACCTCGACGACGCCGCGCACCAGCCGCTCGGGCGTCACCTCGAGCCCGGCCAGACGGCCCAGCCACTCCTGCTCCAGCGACGCCGGGTCGGCCTCGGTCTTGGCCGGGCGGCTGTCGAGCACGGCCTCCCGTTCAAGGGTCCATCGCTCCCGCGGCGTCGGGTCGCGCTCGAAGGTCGCCGTGAAGCGCTCGAGCTTCTCCTCCATGCGCACTTCCACCGCCTCGGACCGCCGCGAGAACTCGACCAGCACGTCGTCGGGTACACCCGCGATCTCGGCGATCCCGTTGGCCGGCTCCCGCCACCGCACGCCGAGGCGCTGCGTCAGCTCGGCCCGAAGCCCGGCGTGGTAGAGGGCGCTGAGCGTGCGCTGGTCCCGCTTGATGGTCCGGGCGTCGAGGGCCAGCCACCGGCCGTCTGGCGCGAGGACCCGGTTCACGACGACGGCGTGGGTGTGGACCTGCGGGTCGAGCGCCCGGCTGGTGTGCTGGCGGAACACCGCGGCCACGACCCCCTCGGCGTCGAACACCCGGACGTCGCCGGCCACCCGGTAGCGGCAGTGGGCGTGGTGGTCGATCCAGTCGACGACGCCCGCCACCGCCGCGTCCTGCCCGGCCAGGATCTCCTCGCGGACGGCGTCGTCGCCGACGGCCCACAGCACCGAGACCGACTTGGGCGCCGAGCAGGTCACGTCGTAGCCGCGCGCCGTGCGCTCGGTGTGGCGGGTGCCGAGGAGCCGTCCGCTCCGGGGGTCCGTGCCGACCATGAGGTCGAGGAAGGTGTCCTCGTCCACGTCGCCGGCGAGTCCGAGGCGCTCCGCTCCCCTGCCCATCCACCGCCCGGGCGGCTCACCCCGGTCCAGGTAGTAGCCGAGCTGGTCCTCCACGTAGTAGCGGCCGGCGTCGGCGCCCTTGAGCGTGGTGGTGCGGGCGGTCACGGCCGCGTCCCGCACGAGCGCGTGCACTCGTCTGTCTGTCTCGAAGTGCGACAGGTGGGGTGCGATCGGGTGGGTCATCGGGCTTGCCTCGGGGGTCAGGCGGATCGGCCGTCTTGGAGGACGGTGATGCCGGAGTCGGCGAGGTGGACGACGTAGGTCGTCGGTGCGAAGGACGAGCCGGACCGGCGCTCGAGCACCTCGATCACGCCGGCGCGGGCCAGCTGGCGCAGCGCGCGGTGCACCGTGTCCTTCGACAGGAACTGCAGGCGATCGGCGATCTCCCGGGTGCTGGCCCGGGCGACGAGCGCCCCGCCACGGCGCTCGGCCCGGGCCAGGAGGTCGTGCAGGACGGCCAGCGAGTGACCCCCGTGGGCGCGCAGGAAGGCAAGGGCCGCCGGGTAGCGGTGCTCTATCAGGACCTCAGGCGGCATCGGTGTCGTCAGCCGGGCCCGGCACGATGAGCGCCATCCGGAGGACGGCGGCCGTCGGGATGCGCAGGCAGCGCCCGAACCTCACGACGGGTATGCCCTCCTTCCCGCCGGTCTTCAGCCACCGGCTGGTCAGCGCGTAGAGCTGCGACCGGCCCAGTTGGAGCAACTCCATGGCCTGCTCCACCCGCAGGAAGGGAGGAAGATCGTCGTAGCTCATCGCCACCTCCGGCATGCTTGCAAGATTACGCTAGCGTAATTCCTCATAACATGATGGAATGGAGGGGCGGACGGCGCAACACCAGGCCGCCGACCGCCTGTCACCCATCTGAGACGGAGGCCCGGTGGCGAGAGCCCGAGCGCAAGCCGACCGAAGCTGGAGCGCCAGCCAGGTCGTGGCCCACAACCTCGCTCGGGCCCGGGAGCTACGGGGGCTGACGCAGACCGACGTCGCTGAGCGGCTCAGCAAGTTCACCGGCTCGAGGTGGAGCCAGGCCACGGTCGCCCAAGCCGAGGGGTCGGTCGCCGGTCAGCGGGTCCGCCAGTTCACGGCCAACGAGCTGGTGGCGCTGGCCCGCACGTTCGACCTGCCCGTGCTGTTCTTCTTCCTGCCGCCCGACGACGGCGAGGGCCAGCTGGTGACGGACGACGCCGAGGGCGGGCTCCCCTGGGAGTACCTGCTGGTGCTGGCCGTCGGCCACCGTGGCAACTTCGGCGTCCTCGCCGAGCGCGTCGCCAACTGGGAGCACGTGCTGCGGACGGCGGTCGAAGCCCCGCCCGGCGACTCCCTCTACGCCGACGACCACCTCGCCGTGCTCGCCGGCGCCAGGAGCCGGACGCCCCTCCTGCCGGAGGACGTCCTGGCTGCCGCCTTCCACGGACTCGCCGCCCGCCGCATGCGCGGTGCCCCCCGCCGGGGGGAGGACGTGGTCACGTTCGCCGAGAACCTCCGCGGCCTGGCCGACGCCCTGGCCGCCTTCAACAGCTACCGTCCGGGCACCTTCCTCGACCCGCAGGTCGTGGACGACCTCGCGGCCAAGCGCCGCCCCGCTGCCCAGCGGCGCCGCCGTGCGCCCGCAACCGATGCGCAGGACGACGATGAGTAGCCGAGGCAACGTCCGCAAGCGAGGGACCACGTGGACGTACTACGTGTACGTCACCGAGGGCGGAGGCGACCGCCGGCAGGTCAGCAAGGGCGGCTTCCGTACCCGGCGGGAGGCCGAGGCGGCCCGGATCGCGGCGATGAGCTCGCTCCAGAAGGGGACGTGGGTGCGGCCGGAGCGGGTGACGGTGCGGGAATTCCTCGAAGAGGAGTGGTTGCCGACCCAGGCGCCCCCGACGCTGGAGGAAAGCACCTACCGGGTCGTACCGGCGCTACGTCCGCCTCCACGTCGTCCCGCACATCGGCGGCATCCTTCTCCAGCAGCTCACGCCCCTCGACCTCACGGCCATGTACCGGGCCCTCCTCGAGTCGGGCCGCCGCCCGGCGACGCCACCGCGGCGCGTCCACCCGGCCGCGGTCGGCGACCTGATCGACCAGCTCCGGGCGACCGGCCTCACCTGGACGGACGTCGCCGCCGGCGTCGCCGAGGCCTTCCCGAGCGAGGCGGGCATCACCCGCCACGCCGTCGCCGC
>JBOGHQ010000538.1:0-15531 GCA_050744785.1 Acidimicrobiales bacterium
GCTGTCGAGTCAGTCCTCCACCGACAGGTCCAGCGGCTGGGGCTCGCGGTCGTCCAGACCGGCGTCGGCCAGCTGGGACGGCTCCTCCAAGCCGTACTTCACCAGCAGGGCCAGGTAGTCCCGCTGGTAGAGGACCTTCACCTTCACCTCGGGCTGCAGCTCCCGCAGCCGGCGGACCTTGGCGTTCTTCTTGGTCACCAGCTTCTGGTTCATGGTGGTGATCTCGATGTAGAGGTCGTAGGTGGGCAGGTAGAAGTCGGGGCGGAAGGCCTGCACGGCTCTGCCGGCCCGGTCCTGCGCCAGGGTGAACTCGGTGGGCTCGTACTCCCAGGTGATGCTGTAGAAGTCGAGCAGCTTGGCGAACTGGCGTTCCGAGTTGTGGGCGAACCGGACGCGCTCGTGCGGCAGCGGCGGCGGGCCCTCCAGCGACCTACCCCCCGCTACCGAGCTTGGCCAGCCCACCGCTGTCGTCCCCGGCGCCGGCCACGGGTTGCTCGGCCGGCCCCAATTCGTGGATGGCCGCGTCCAGCTCCCGCACCACGCCCTCGAGGGCCACGATGTTGAGCACGCCCTGCCCGCCCTTGAGCAGATCGATGATCTCCTCGCCGGAGTGGGCCAGGACGGACTGCGACCCGTTGAGCACCAGGTTGGCGGTGGCCACGTCGGCACCGCTGCTCCGCAGCACCTCCAGGGCCCGGCGGGCCGACTGGAGCGACACGCCCGCGTCGAGCAGGCGCTTGATCACCTTCAGCTCCAGCAGGTCGGTGTAGGAGTAGCGCCGCTGGGTGCCACTCCCCCGCGCCTCGCTGATGGAGGGACGCAGGAGGTCGGTGCGGGCCCAGTAGTCGAGCTGGCGGTAGGTGATCCCGACGATCTTGCAGACCTGCGGGCCTCGGAATCCCTCTTCAGGCATTGGGGAAGTGCCTCCTGCCGGCCGAGGCCGGCCGCTCTACGACCGAAGTGTGCTGATGGTCCGTGACAGTGGCGAAATTACACCAGTGTCAGGGAGGGTACGACCAGGCGGGCCCGCCGTCAACGTTTCGGCTCGGGTTCTAGGAGGAGAAGTCCTCCGGTCGGATGCCCTCGATGAACTGCCGGAACTGCGAGACCAGCTCCTCGGGCGGGGTCTCGTCGTCGTCCTCGGCGTCGATCACGATGCCGGCCTCGTCGAGGAGATCGTCCTCGGCGTAGATGGAGGTCCCCAACCGGGCGGCCAGGGCGATGGCGTCGGAGGGGCGGCTGGAGACGACCCGGGCCTCGCCGCCGAGGCGCAGGTGCAGCTCGGCGTAGTAGGTGCCGCTGCGGCCGTCCTCGCCCATGCGCAGCTCGGTGACCACGACCCGCTCCAGGGTGGCCCCGAGGGCGACCAGCACGTCCCGCATGAGGTCGTGGGTCATGGGCCGGGGCGGGGTGACGCCCTGGAGGGCGAAGGCGATGGCGGTGGCCTCGGGCGCCCCGATGAAGATGGGCAGCGTACGCCGGGCCCCCTCGACCTCCTGGAGGAGCACCACCGGGTTGTTCGTGGGCAGCTCCACCCGGACAGCGGCGAGGTGCATCTCCACCATGGGCCCACCCTACCGTGAGAAGAACTCCTCGACGTGCGCGTCGGGGTCGGCCCGGAGCGCCTCCAGATCGCCCGCCGCCACCAGGTCGAGGTTGCGGTAGCGCTCCGCGAAGTCGAGGCCGTAGCCGAGCAGGAAGTCGTCCTCCACGGTGAAGCCCACGAAGCGCACGGGGGTCGGGACGATGCGCCGGCTGACCTTGTCCAGCAGGGCGCAGACCTCCAGCGAGCGGGGCCCGCGGCGGGCCAGCTCGCCCAGCACGTAGGTGAGGGTGAGGCCGGTGTCGACGATGTCCTCGACCAGCACCACGTCCCGCCCGGCCACGTCGATGTCGAGGTCCTTCACGATGCGCACCCGACCGGTGTCAGGGGCGTAGGACGAGATGGCGAGGAAGTCCACCCAGGGGTCGATGGTCATGGCCCGCACCAGGTCGGACAGGAACGGGACGCTGCCCTTGAGGACCGCCACCAGCACCACGCCGTCGCCGTAGGCGGCGGAGAGCTCGGCGCCGAGCCGGGTCACCCCGTCGCGCAGGTCCTCGGGGGGGACGACGACCCGTGCCGGGCTCACCCGCCGGAGAGGCGGCGGACGGCCTGGCGCAGCACCGCCGCCCGCAGGCTCTGGCCGAGCTGGGTCAGCTCCTCCAGGGCCTGCACCGCCTGGCGGCGGGCCTCGGGGTTGCGCTGCTTCAGCAGCGGCGTGACGATCTGCTCGAACAGTCCCGCCTCCCGCTCGGCCGAGTTCTTGTAGATGCGCAGGTGGCGGCCCTCGATGCCGAAGCGGGCGAAGCCGGCGGCCAGGTTGGCCACCACCAGCGACTCCTCGTCGTAGTAGACGGTGCCCGCCACCGACCGGCCGGCGATGAAGCCGTAGCGCTCCAGCTCCCGCAGCCGCTCGTAGGGCAGGCCGCAGGCCGCCGACAGCTCCTCCAGGGTGAGGTTGGCCCCCGTCAGCCCCGGTGACAGCATGCTGTCCCGCTGGCTCCCGCCGGTGGGGGCCGCTGCCGCCGGCTGCGGCGCAGGCGCAACGGCCGGAGCGGTCGGGGCGACCGGGGCCGGGGCCTCGGCCCGCGGCGCGGCGGCGGCCGAGACGTCGACCCCGTTGGCGACTGCGGCCGGCGCCGTCGCCTCAGGCTCCAACCCGGGCCCGGGCTCGGGGGCCGGGGCGGGGCGCAGGTCGGCGCCGCCGGCCAGCGGCCCGCTGCGGCTTGGGTGCTCGCCACCGCTTTCACCCTCCTCGCCCAGGCCCTCCTCACCCAGGGCCTCGTCCCCCGCGGGGCCGCCCACCAGGCGCCCCTTGATCACCTTGAGGGGCAGGAAGTGCTCACGCTGCTGGCGCAGGATCCAGCGCAGCCGGTCCACGTCGGGGTCGTAGAACTTGCGGTACCCCGACGCGGTGCGCTCGGGGTCCAACAGGCCCTGGCTCTCCAGGAAGCGGATCTTCGAGATGGTGATGTCGGGGAACTCGTCCTTGAGGAGCGACAACACCTCTCCGATGGACAGGTAGGCCCGGTCCCCCACCGCCGCTCACACCTCGCCGGAGGCGAGGAAGACCAGCTTGAACTTCCCGATCTGCACCTCGTCGCCGTGGGCCAGCGGCGCCTCCTCCAGGCGCTCCCGGTTGAGGTAGGTCCCGTTCAGCGAACCCACGTCCCGCACGACGTAGCCCGGGCCCTGCCGCACGAACTCGGCGTGGCGGCGGGACACGGTGATGTCGTCGAGGAAGATCTCGCTGTCGGGGTGGCGCCCGGCGCGGGTGACATCGGCCTCGAGCATGAAGCGCGACCCGGCGTTGGGCCCCCGCTTGACGACCAGCATGCCCATGCCCTCGGGGAGCCCCTCCAGGCTGACGCTCATCTCGTCCTCGCCGATCTCGCCTGGAGCCTCGTTGGTGAAGACGATGGTGGTCTCGTCGCCGGAGGGGGCCAGCACCCCCCCGCACGACGAGCAGAAGTTGGACCCGGGCGGGTTGCGGTGGCCGCACCGGTTGCAGAACACGCCCTCCACGCTATTCCGTCCCCGTTCCGCCCGAGATCAGCGACTGGTACTCGTCGGCACCCAGGAGGCCGTCGACGGCCGCAGGGTCCGCGGGCGCCAGCAGGCAGATCCAGCCCTCGCCGTAGGGGTCCTCATTGACCAGCTGGGGGGCGTCCACCAGGGCCGAGTTGACCTCGATCACCTCGCCGTCCAGCGGCGCGTAGATGTCGGAGACGGACTTGGTGGACTCGACCTCGCTGAAGGTGGCGCCGGCCGCCACGATCGCCCCCAGCTCCGGCAGCTCCACGAACACCACGTCGCCCAGGGCGTCCTGGGCATAGTCGGTGATCCCCACCCGCACACCGCCATCCTCCCGGCGGGCCCACTCGTGATCGGCGGTGTAGCGCAGGTCGGCGGGCACGTTCATGGGCGGGTGGACCTCCAGCGGCGGTGCCCCGAGGGGGGCCTCAAGGGCCGGACCCTACCGGACGCGCCACGCGGAAGCTGGGGGCGCGGCTGAGGGCGGGGAGGTCGAGCTTGGCGGCCCGCTGTACCTCGGCCCGAACGCCCTGGAGGGCATCGAGGGTGTCGAGCACGCCGCCCGGGATCTTGAGCCCGCCGTCGAGGGTGGTGGTGGGCCCGATGGCGGCCACCCGGTAGGGCGGGGCCAGCGGCGCCCCGTCGAGCTGGATCCGCCCGTCCCGTTCGGAGAGCGAGGACGCCGCTCCCACCCGGGCACCGTTGATGGCCACCGCCTCGGCGCCGGCGTCTCGCAGCTCCTGGACGGCGTCGATGAGGACGTCGTAGCGCACCACGTCGTCGGGGTCCTGGATCACAAGGGTGAGGCCCGGCCCGGTGACGGGCACGGTACCGGCCAGGACGGACAAGGCCTGGACCTGGGCCTCGGCGGACTGGACGGCGGCGTCGCTCTGCCGGCTGGTGGCCTGGAGGTCCACCAGCTGGAGCTTGAGGTTGCTGATCTCGTCCCGGAGGGCGTCGGCCTCGTCGGTGAGCCCGGCCAGGATGCGGGCCAGGTCCTCCTCGCTCTCCCCCTCCAGGCGCTGGCTGAACCGCTCCGTGGTGTTCATCTGGCTCACCAGGAGGAAGCCCACCACCGCGGTGGCCGCCACCACCAGCAGCCGCGTCCCCGCCCCCCGCCGGCGGGCCGGTACGGCCGGCGGCGGGACGGTCCTGTCGTCGGCCCCCGCCGGCGGCCGAGACCACCGCCGACGCAGCCGCCCCAGCTCGGGCAGGAGCGTGGCCATGACCCGGCCGGGTGCGCTCATCCGCCGAGGACGCGGCGCCGGATGGCGGCCACGTTCTGGAAGATCCGGATGCCGAGCACGACCACCACCGCGGTGGTGAGATCCACGGCCAGCTGGTCGCCCAGCCAGACCAGGGCGATGGCCACCGCCGCGTTGGTGACGAAGGACAGGACGAAGATGCGGTCGTTGAAGGTGTGCTCCAACGACGACCGCACGCCGCCCAGGGTGGCGTCGATGGCGGCCACCACCGCCATGGCCACGTAGCGGGTCGTGTCCTGGGGCACCGAGGGCTGGAGCAGCACGGCCAGCACCGCCCCCACCACCAAACCGACGAGGGGCAGCATCAGCCGGCCGGCCGGGCCGAGGAGATGGCCACCCGGCCCGAGAAGGCGGGCACGGTGAGGTCACGGTCCTGGATGCTGAAGCCGAGGCCGAACAGGTCCTTCCACCGCCGGAAGCGCCGGGCGATCTCGCTGTCCTCGAAGGCCCCTCGCTCGGCGCCGATGGCGGCCACGCGGTAAGGCGGGCCCAGGGGCCGGAAGTTCACCACGATGGTGTCCCCCGCGGCCCGGATGGGCGTGGTGGCCACCAGACGGCTGTCGTTCACGGCCACCGCCTCGGCGCCCGCCGCGAAGAGGGCGTTCACCACCAGTTGGAGGTCGGCGTCGTGGATACGGAAGGCGGCCGATTCCTCGTCGTCGGCCACCTCGCGGTCCGAGTCGTCGAGCTGCACCAGCAGGCCCCGCCCCTCCAGGGCCACCGTGCCGGCCTGGAGCGACAGGGCCTGGGAGCGGGTGGCCTCCTCCTGCTCGGAGGCATCACGCTGGGCGGCGGCCCGCTGGGTCGCGGCCACCTCCTCCCGGAGGGCGTGGACGGCCCGGTCCTGCTCCTCCACCAGGTCGCGGCGCCGCTCGATGAGGTCGATGAGCTCACCCTTGCGGGGCGCGGCCGCCCGCCGGGCGTCCCGGACGGATGCCACCGCGGTCACCAGCAGGAAGCCGAGGACCACGAACCCGGCGGTGAGAACCATGGTCGACTGGCGTCGCACCGCTTCATTCTCCCTCCGCCGGGGGTGGTGGCGGGCGCGAATCGGTCCCGTTACGGCAGGAGCTTGCGGATGCGGCGGGCGTAGTCCTGGGCCCGGGCCCGCGCCTCCGACTGGCTGGCCGCCTCGGCCCAGACGTGGGTGATGGGCTCCTCGGGGTCGGGGAGCATGACGGCCCAGCCATCGGGCAGGACGACCTTCACGCCGTCGATGAGCACGAGCTCCTCGTTGCCGAGCTGCTCCACCAGGGTCCGCATCACCAGGCCCTTCTGCTCCCACGGCGTGGCCACGCCCTCGTGGGCGATGTGGGCCTTGGGCGACTCGTCCACGATCTTGGACAGGCGCAGGCCGGTGGACGCCAGCATGGCCAGCAGGTTCACCAGCGTGGCGGCGCCGTCGTAGGCGGGCAGGAATCCGGGGAAGATGTAACCCCCGTCCTGGCTGGCCGCGAACTGCACCTCGGCGGTGGAGGCCACCTCCATGAGGTGGGAGGCCGACAGCTTGGTCCAGACGATCTGGGCCCCCCAGCGCTCGGCGATCTCCTGGGCGCCGCGCCCGACCGACACCGGCAGGGCCACCCGGGCCTTGTCGTTGGTGGAGCACACCAGAGACAACAGGGCGAACAGGGCGGCGTCGGGGTCGAGCACCTGACCGGCGTCGTCGATCAGGGTGATGCGTTCGCCGTCGGGGTGGAGCACCGCGCCCAGGTGGGCGCCCGAGGCCCGCACCAGCTCGCCGACCCGCGTGCTGTGAGCGGTGGCGTCGAAGGAGGACGCCCCGGCGGTGGAGGCGAACGGGTTGACGGTGAGCACCTCGGCACCCAGCTTGGCCAGCACGTTGGGCATCACGAAGCTGGCCGAGCCGAAGGCGTAGTCGAGCACGACCTTGAATCCCGCCGCCCGGATGCCGTCGGTGTCGACGGTGGACATCATCACGTCGGTGTAGTGCTCGAGGGCCCGGGCCGGGAAGCCGATGTCACCCATCTCGGCGGCCATGGCTCGCCGGTACTCCTCGCGGTGGTAGAGCCGCTCGATCTTGCGCTGGGCCCCCTCGCCGATGTCGATGCCGTCGGTGTCGAAGAACCGGATGAGCACCGACTGGGGGTCGCCGGGCGCCAGCCGCACGGTGACGCCGGCGTCGCTGCGGATGGAGCGGACGTGGAAGCGGGTCACCGGCACGGTGGCCACCTCGAGGTCCTCCACGTTGACCCCGGTCGCGGTGAGCCCGACCTGGACGGCCCGCTTGATGGCCCGCGCCGCCCGGCTCGAGTCGCGCGACGTGGTGACGGTGACCCCCTTCTTCAAGGTGGTGGCGAAGGCCATGGCGACCCGCACGGCCAGCTCCGGGGTGATGTCGACGTTGGCCAGGCCGGCGACGCCCAGACGGCCGAACAGGTGCCGGGCGCCCCTGGACTCCCAGATGATCGAGCTGTTGACGACCGCGCCCGGCTCGACCGTCTTGAAGGGGTAGATCTTCACCGAGGGGTTGATGACGGCGTGCTCGCCGATCAGGCATTCCTCGCCCAGCACCACCCCCTCCTCGCAGCGGGCGCCGAGGCGCAGGTCGCTGGACCGGCCCACGACCGTGCCCCGGATGCGGGCGGACGGGCCGATATAGCTGTTGTCGTGGACGACGGAGCGCTCCACGAAGGCGTGGCTGCCGACGCGGACATTGGCGCCGAGGACGGTGTACTGGGCCAGGCGGGCGCCCTCGTCCACCCGGCAGTAGTCGCCCACGACCACCGGCCCCTCCAGGGTGGCGCCGGGGTCGATCTCGGCCCCCTCCCCCAGCCACACGCCCTCGTCGAGGCGGAAGCCGGGCACGTCGAGCTCGACCTTCCCGTCCAGGACGTCGCGATGGACGTCGACGTAGGCCTCGAGCGTGCCGACGTCCTCCCAGTACCCGTCGGCCACGAAGCCGAAGAGGGACTTGCCTGCCTTGAGCAGCTTGGGGAACACGTCCTCCGACCAGTCCACCTTGCCCTCCGGCACGTGGTCGAAGATCTCCGGCTGGAGGACGTAGATGCCGGTGTTGACCGTGTCGCTGAACACCTGGCCCCAGGTGGGCTTCTCGAGGAACCGCTCGATGCTGCCGTCCTCCCGGGTGATCACGATGCCGAAGTCGAGGGGGTTCTCCATGGCCTTCAGGCCGATCGTCGCCAGAGCCCCCCGCTCCTCGTGGAAGGCGATGATGGCCGACAGGTCGATGTCGGTGAGCACGTCGCCGGAGATGACCAGGAACGGCTCCCGGAGCTCGTCCTTGGCGTTGCGAACCGACCCGGCCGTCCCGAGGGGCGACTCCTCCGTGGCGTAGGACAGCTTGACGCCGAACTCGGAGCCATCGCCGAAGTAGGTCCGGATGGCCTGGGGCATGAAGGCGACGGTGACGACGATGTCGTCCAGGCCGTGGCTCTTCAGCAGGCCGATGACGTGTTCCATCATGGGCCGGTTGGCCAGCGGCAGCATGGGCTTGGGCTGGTTGGACGTGAGGGGCCGGAGCCGGGTCCCCTCGCCTCCCGCCATGATCACCGCCTTCATGGCGCCCGAGACTACCCGGCGGCTCCGTGGGCTCTGGCCGCCCTGGTCTGGGCCAGGGCCTGGCGCGCCGCCGGGACGTAGCCGGCCGCGGCGTAGTAGCTGAGGGCCAGGCCGGGGATGGCCGTGAGCCAGGCGAGGGGCCGAGCCACCTCGTGCCAGGGCGCGCCGCCGTCGGGGTTGCTGGCCAGGAAGAACGGAAAGGCCATCATCAGCAGCAGGGTGCCCGCCTTGCCAGCCAGCTTCACGTCGATGATGTCCCGGGCTCCCCGGGCCGCCAGGTACAGCACGGTGCCACCCACCACCGTTTCCCGGAGCACGGCCAGGGCGCCGACCCAGCGGGGCATCGACCCGTCGATGAGCAGGGCCACCACGCCCACCCCGAGCAGGATGCGGTCGGCGGTGGGGTCGAGGACCTTGCCGAGCCGGGACTCCTGGTGCAGGTGGCGGGCGATGTAGCCGTCGGCGAAGTCGGTGATGCCCAGGGCGGCCAGCAGCAGCCCCGCCGCGTAGCGGTCGTTCTCGCCGAACAGGAGCCAGAGGAATACCGGCACGCAGAGCAGGCGCCCGATCGAGAGCAGGTTCGGGACCGTGAGGATGCGGTCCTCCCCCTCGGCCATGGCCGCCGAGTGTACGGCCGGGCCTGGCCTGCCCGGAGCGGGTCAGGGGATGTGGTACGGGTCGCGGGGCGGCAGCTTGGGTCGCTTGTCGCCCTGCCGGCCGCCGCGGCTCCAGAGGTCCCGCAGCATCATGAAGCGGAAGAAGAAGCCCAGGAAGGCGAGGACCAGGCACAGCCCCAGGGCGACGAAGCCGGCGACCAGCGACGCATCCATTGGTGCTAGTTCACCACGTCGAAGGACCCCGGCGTGGGAAAAGTTTGCCGTCCGGCCACGGCGCGGGCGGGTGGGCGTTGCCTGCCGGTCGTCCCGGGACCGGTATGGTCGTCCGTGGTGCAGCGGCGGGACTTCCTCAAGGTGAGCGTCCTGGGCGGGGTGGCGTTCGCGGTGGGTTCGTCGTGGCCCCGCCTCCTCGGCGCCACCGCGGCCGGCACCGGGCCCTACGGCTCGCTTCGGGCCCCCGACGCCAACGGGCTGGAGCTCCCGGCCGGCTTCACCTCGCGCGTGGTGGCCACCACCGGCGCGACGGTGGCCGCGACGTCCTACGTCTGGCCCGGCGCCCCCGACGGCGGGGCCTGCTTCCCCGTCACCGACGGCGGGTGGGTGTACGTCAGCAACAGCGAGCTGGACGCCGGGGCGGGCGGGGCCAGCATGGTGCGCTTCGACGCCTCCGGGAACATCGTGGCGGCCCGCCGCATCCTGGGGAGCACCAGCCGCAACTGCGCCGGCGGGCCCACGCCGTGGGGCACCTGGCTGTCGTGCGAGGAGGTGGCCCTGGGGCGGGTGCACGAGGCCGACCCGCTCGGCGTGGGCCCCGCCGCGGCCCGGCCGGCCATGGGCCGGTTCAACCACGAGGCGGCCGCCGTCGACCCCGTGACGGGCTACGTGTACCTCACCGAGGACGTCGGGGACGGCGCCCTCTACCGGTTCCGCCCCACGGCACCCGCCGACCTTTCGTCGGGCGTGCTGGAGGTGATGACGGAGTCGGGCGGGGGCCTGGGCTGGGCCCAGGTGCCCGACCCCTCGGCCACGTCGGCGGCGACTCGCAACCAGGTGGCCAACACCAGGCGCTTCAGCGGCGGCGAGGGCGCCTGGTTCGACGGTGGGAAGCTGTACTTCACCACCAAGGGCGACAACCGGGTGTGGACCTACGACGTGGGCGCCAACGAGCTGGCGGTCATCTACGACGACAGCACCTCCCCCACGCCGTCGCTCACCGGGGTCGACAACGTCACGGTCGCCCGATCCGGGGACGTCTTCGTGGCCGAGGACGGCGGCAACATGGAGCTGGTCATCCTCAGCGTCGAGGGCGACGTGGCCCCCTTCCTGCGCGTCGGCATCTCCGGCAGCGAGCTCACCGGGCCCGCCTTCGACCCCTCCGGCACCCGGCTGTACTTCAGCTCGCAGCGCAACCCCGGCCGCACCTACGAGGTCACAGGGCCCTTCCGCACCTCGGGCGGGGGCGGCGCCGGGCTCACCCTCTCGGCGCGGGGCTACAGGGTCAAGGGCAAGAAGCAGGTCGAGTTGACCTGGTCGCCGGTGGTGGCGGGGGGCAGTGTCGAGGTCACGCGCAACGGCAGCGCGGTGACCACCACCGCCAACGACGGCAGCCACATCGACGCCATCGCCGCCAAGGGGGGCGGCACCTTCACGTACCAGGTCTGCGAAGTGGGCGGGTCGGCCCGCTGCTCGAACCCGGCCTCCGTCACCTTCTGACTCGCGTGAGGTTTCTGGCCTAGATTCCTCGCGGTGGCGAGCTTTCGGATGGGCCAAGCTGCTGAGCTGCTGGGCGTCAGCGTGGACACGGTGCGGCGCTGGGCCGATGCCGGCCGGCTGGCCATCACCCGCACCGAGGGCGGTCACCGGTTGGTGGACGGCGCCGACCTGGCCCGCCTGGCCACCGAGGAGGAGCCCGCCCCGGGGCCGCGGGGGGTAGGCCGCCAATCGGCCCGGAACCGCCTGCCGGGGATCGTCACCAAGGTCACCCGGGGCGACGTGATGGCGCAGGTGGAGCTGCGGGTGGGGCGCCACCGGGTCGTCTCGCTGCTGTCCCGGGAGGCGGCCGACGAGCTGGGCCTGGCGCCCGGGATGATGGCCGTGGCCGCCGTGAAGGCCACCACGGTGGTGATCGAGTTGCCCGCCTGATGGGCCCGCGGCGGTGTGGTTCCCCCGCGCTGGCGGGGGTGCTGCTGCTGGTCACCTCTTGCGGCTCGGGGTCGACGTCGGCCGGGATCGGAGGCGGCGCCACCGGCCGGCTCACCGTGCTGGCCGCCGCCTCCCTGCGGGACGCCTTCGAGGAGATCGGCGACCGCTTCGAGCGGGCCCATCCCGGCAGCCGCGTGAGCTTCGGTTTCGCCGCCTCGTCGGCGGTGGTGGCCCAGGTGCGGGACGGGGCGCCGGCCGATGTGGTGGCCAGCGCCGACGCCGGCCTCCTGAAGGACCTGGTGTCGGAGGGGCTGGTGGGCGTCCCCCGCTCGTTTGCCCGCAACCACCTGGCCATCCTGGTGGGGGCGGGGAACCCGCAGCAGGTCCGGGCGCTGGCCGACCTGGCCCGGCCCGGCCTGGCCGTCGTCCTGTGCGCGGAGCAGGTGCCGTGCGGCTCCCTGGCCGGTCGCGTCCTCGCCGGCGCCGGGGTGGCCGTCCGGCCCCGCTCGTACGAGGCCGACGTGGAGGCGGTGGTGTCCCGCGTCGTGCTGGGCGACGCCGACGCCGGGCTCGTCTACATCACCGACGTCCCGGCCACCGGTGACTCGGCCGAGGGGGTGCCGATCCCGATCCCGCCCACCCAGGACCTGTCCACGGAGTACGCGCTGGCCACGGTGGTGGGCCGGCCCCGGGCCGCCCTGGCCGCCGCCTTCGTGGACTTCGTGCTGGGCCCGGAGGCACAGGGCGTACTGGCCACGGCCGGCTTCGCCTCCCCGTGACCACGAGCCCGTCCGTGCATTCTGGCCCCGGGAATCGACACCATGGTGTCGATTCCAGGGGCCAGAACGGCGGCCGAGTCCCGGTCGTGGCCGTAGTGCCGGCCACCCTGGCCGTGCTGCTCCTCACCGCGCCGCTGGCCGGCCTGGTGTGGCGGGCGCCCTGGGGCGACCTGGGCCGCGAGCTGGGGCGGGCCGACGTGCGCCAGGCCCTGGGGCTGTCGCTGGTGTGCTCGGTGGCGGCCACCGCCCTGTCGGCCGTGCTCGGCCTACCGCTGGCCTGGGTGCTGGCCCGGCGCCGCTTCCCCGGCCGTTCCCTGGTGCGGGCCCTCGTCACCTTGCCGATGGTGCTGCCGCCGGTGGTGGGCGGTGTGGCCCTGCTGCTGGCCTTCGGCCGGCACGGCCTGGTGGGCCAGTGGTTGGACCGGGCCTTCGGGGTGACCCTGCCGTTCACCACGGCCGGCGTGGTGGTGGCCGAGGCCTTCGTGGCCATGCCCTTCCTGGTGGTCGCCGCCGAGGCCGGCTTCCGGGCCGCCGACACCCGGCTGGAGGACGCCGCCCGCAGCCTGGGCGCCCGCCCCTGGACCGTGCTGCGGCGCGTGACGCTTCCGCTGGTGCGGCCGTCGCTGGTGGCCGGCGCCGTGCTGTGCTGGGCCCGGGCCCTTGGTGAGTTCGGCGCCACCATCACCTTCGCCGGAAACTTCCCGGGCCGGACCCGTACCGCCCCGCTCGAGGTCTACCTCCTCCTCGAGTCCCGGCCCGCGGCCGCCTTCGTGCTCAGCCTGGTGATGGTCACGGTCTCGGTCGTGGTGCTGGTGCTGCTCCGCCGCCGCTGGCTCGGGTCGCCGTGACCGGGACGGCCGGGCTGGAGGCCGCGGTGGGGCTCACCGTGGGCCGGCTCGACCTCGACGTGTCGCTGTCGGTCGGGCCCGGCGAGGTGGTGGCCCTGCTCGGCCCCAATGGCGCCGGCAAGAGCACGCTGCTGCGCGCCCTTGCCGGGTTGGCGGCGCTCGACCAGGGTTCGGTGGTGCTGGCCGGCGAGGTGCTGGAGGACGTGGGCGCCGGCGTCCGCCTCCCACCCGAACAGCGGCGGGTGGGGGTGGTCTTCCAGGACCGGTTGCTCTTCCCCCACCTGAGCGTGCTCGAGAACGTGGCCTTCGGCCTGCGCTGCGCCGGGGCGGGCCGGGCCACCGCCCGCCGGGAGGCGCAGGTGTGGCTGGAGCGGCTCGGCCTCGCCCAACGGGGAGCGTCCCGCCCCACCACCCTGTCGGGCGGCGAGGCGCAGCGGGTGGCGCTGGCCCGAGCCCTCGCCGGCCGGCCCCGGCTCCTGCTCCTCGACGAGCCGCTCTCGGCCCTCGACGCCTCGGCCCGGGTGGAGGTGCGCCGCCACCTCCGCCGCCACCTGGCCTCCTTCGATGGGGTGCGCCTCCTCGTGACCCACGACCCGCTGGAGGCCGCCGCCCTCGGCCACCGCGTGGTGGTGCTGGAGGAGGGAAGGGTGGTCCAGGCCGGCTCGCTGGCTCAGCTCAGCGCCCGGCCGCGGTCCGCCTACGTGGCCGATCTGGTGGGCGTCAACCTGTTCGAGGGACGAGCCGACGGGGACCGGGTCGCGCTGCAGGACGGTGGTGCCCTGGTCGCCGTGGGTGGGCCCCGGTCCGGGCCCGTCCTGGCCGTGGTGCACCCCCACGCCGTCGCCCTCCACCGCCGCCGCCCGGAGGGGACCCCGCGCAACGTGTGGGCCGGCTGCGTCGAGTCGGTGGACCTCGAGGGTGAACGGGCCCGCGTGCAGGTGACCGGGCCGCCGGCGGTCGTCGCCGAGGTCACGCCGGCCGCGGTGGCTGACCTGGCCCTGGCGCCCGGGCAGCAGGTGTGGGCGTCGGTGAAGGCGTCCGAGGTGACCGTCTATCCGGCCTGAGGCCGAGCCGGGGGCGGAGGCGCTCCACCAACCGGGGGGGATGGTGGGAGGGTGCCCACCAACCGGGGGAGGGATGGTGGAGACGCCTCCGCCGGGCCACCGGGTCGTCAGTGGCCACTTGGTCAACTATCCACGTGGCGTTCCCCGAGTCCATCGGTCATATGGCCACTTGGGGAGGCCCGGATGCGGCCTACCCGTGCGTGGTGTCCGAGTTGCCCGACTCGTTGGCGGCGCGGGCGCCGCGGTAGGCCCGCTCCGCCGTCTTGGGCATGCGCCGCACCAGATCGGACGGGGCGTTCGGGTCGGCATTGCCGCGCCGCTCGCCCAGCGGCCGGTCCACGTGGAAGACGGATGGCAGCGACTGCTGGTGGGCCAGGGGCGAGAACAGGTCGCTGGCCACGAAGCGGTCCCGTATGGCGGCCACCGTGTCCGGGTCCGGGACGTGGTCCCGGTTGAAGTAGGGCTCCTCGTAGACGAACTCGTCGGCCACCCCCATGTCCGACAGGGCGGTGGCCATCTCCTCGGTCATGGCCCCGTTGCCGCACAGGTAGTAGCGGGTGCCACCGAGGCTGGGCAGCAGGGGCGGCACCGACTCGGTGATGCGGCCCCGCAGCCCGTTCCAGGCCTCGCTGGGCTGGGACAGGGAGATGCGGTACGAGAACGCGGTCGACCGGCTGGCCAGCTCGTCGAGCTCGTCGAGCAGGCACAGGTCATCCTCCAACCGCAGGCCCCAGTACAGGGTGACCTGGCGCTCGAAACCGGCGTCGATCAGGTAGGCGGCGAGGGAATAGAAGGGAGCGACCCCCACGCCGGTGGCCAGCAGCACCAGGTCCCGCTCGTCGTCCTTGGGAACCATGGGGCGGCCCGTGGGGCCCCGGAAGGTGATGCACTCTCCGATCTCGCACGACCCCAGGTAGCGCGAGATGGGCCCGTTGCTGACCACACGGACCAACAGCTCGAAGCAGTTGTCGTCCCTCGGGGGCGAGAGGATGCAGTAGGGGCTGCGGGCGTAGCCCACGCCCTCGAGGTGGTACTCCACGCCCACGAAGGTGCCGGGCAGGTGGTCGAAGGTCTCGCCGTCGATCACCCGGAAGCGGATGCGCACCGTGCCCGTGGAGGTGAGCCGGGTGACCGACACCACCTCGGCCGATCGCTCGTAGCGGCTCTTGGAACTCCACCCGCCGGCCACCGCCGTGCCGGCTGCCTCGCCGCTGGTGAGCCGGCCCGGCAGCGGCCCGCCGTGGATGATCGCCACGTCCTCGGGCCCGGCCCGCAGCCACCGTCCCGTCATCAGGCCACCGACCCCGCCGCTCCAGCGCAAATCGCGAACATCACTCAATCTTCGCGTCACTCTCCCCCACCTGGGACGGCAGCAGCGCCCTACTCGACTCATCCCGTCATCCCCGCCTGCGCCTTCTGCACGTTGGCCGGGTGGCGGGGGTCGTCCGGCGGCACCATGGGCCGCTTGCCCACCCCCTCCACCATGACCCAGCCCTTGTAGGTCGTGAGGTCGTGGTGGAACCCGCAGGGCCCGTCCATGTTCTCCGGCCCCGTGATCGTGTTGTCCGACCACGGCTGGCGGCGGTCGGCCTCCAGCTGGGGCAGCTGGTCCATGGCCTCGGCGGTGGCCAGGGCCTCCTTGGCCCGGCCCAGGCCCGAGCCCGACAGCCGGGCCAGGCGGTGGGCCGGGCTGCGC
>JBOGHQ010000539.1:0-4092 GCA_050744785.1 Acidimicrobiales bacterium
CCGCTCGAGGATGGCGGTGGGGTCGGGCGGGGCGTCGATCAGCACGCACTCGCCGCCGGGGCCGGCCGGCGCCAGGATCCAGGCGTTGGTCTGGGCCAGCCACAGGGGGATGCCCTCCAGCAGCACGCCGCCGACCCTAGCGTCGGGCGAACCGGCGGCCAGGCCCAGCGCGACAGGGTCCGGTGTCGGGCACGCGGGCCAGCTAAGTTCGGGCATCGCCGGGTAAGGGGGAGTTACTTCATGGGGCATCGATTCGTTGGAGCTCGGGCTGGCCGCGTGGCGGCCACCCTGGGGGCAGCAGTGGGGTTGGCGGGCGCCACCTTGGCGTGGCCGTCGGCCCCGGCCAGCGGTCTCACACCGCCGGCGCCGGCCATGGCGCGGGCCGTGCTGATCGACCCCTCGTCGGCCCAGCGGGGTGGCGTGCTGTTCACCCAGGAGTCGGGTCGCATCCGGGTCCAGGTGGCGGCGAGCGGCCTCACGCCTGGCTGGCACGGGTTCCACGTCCACGCCATCGGGAACTGCGGGGTGGGCGACCCCAACGCGCCGTTCATGGGCTCCGGCGGCCACCTGGGGTCGGGCGCCCCGTTGAACCAGAGCCACAGCGGCCATGACGGCGACCTGCCGCTGCTGTACGTCAACGCCAACGGCGTGGCCCGGGCCACGTTCCGCACCGACAACTTCACCATGGCGCAGCTGCTGGACGCCGACGGCAGCGCCGTCATCGTGCATGCCTCGCCCGACAACTACGCCAACATCCCGGCCGCCCGCTACGACACCAAGCCGCCCGGCGGGACCGTCCCTGACGCCACCACCTTGGCCACCGGCGACGCCGGTGCCCGGCAGCGCTGCGGCGTGGTGCAGCCCGGCGACCTCGGGTTCGACGACGCCGGCTACTGGATGGTGGCTGCCGACGGCGGCGTGTTCGGCTTCGGCGCCGCCCCCTTCCTTGGGTCCATGGGCGGCACCCGCCTGAACCAGCCGGTGGTCGGCATGGCGCCCAGCCCGTCGCGGGCCGGGTACTGGCTGACGGCGGCCGACGGCGGCATCTTCGGCTTCGGCGACGCCAAGTTCCACGGCTCCACCGGCGCCACCCGGCTCAACCGGCCCGTGGTGGGTATGGCCGCGGCCGGCGCCCAGATCACGGCGGTACTGAGGGACGTGGCCGGCAAGGCCTTGGGCTTCGCCCGCTTCAGCCAGGACGGCACCAGCAGCCAGATCAGGGTCGAGGTCATGGCCAAGGGGCTCTCGCCGGGGTGGCACGGCTTCCACGTCCACGCTGTGGGCAACTGCGCCGTGGGCGACGTGGCCAACCCCTTCACCGCCGCCGGCGGCCACCTGGGGTCGGGGGCGCCGTTGAACCAGGGCCACGGCGGCCACGACGGCGACCTGCCCCTGCTCTACGCCAACGCCGACGGCCTGGCCCGGGCCAGCTTCCGCACCGATAACTTCACCCTGGCCCAGCTGGCCGACGCCGACGGCAGCGCCGTCATCGTCCACGCCGGCCCCGACAACTACGCCCACATCCCCACCGCCCGCTACGACACCAAGCCGGTGCTGGGCGGCGCCGTCCCCGACGCCTCCACGCTGGCCACCGGGGACGCCGGGGCCCGCCAGCGGTGCGGCCTGGTGCAGCGCACCGGCGACGGCTACTGGCTGGCCGCCTCCGACGGCGGCGTCTTCGGCTTCGGCGACGCCAAGTTCTTCGGGTCCCTGGGCGGCACCACCCTCAACCGGCCCGTGAACGGCATCGCCGCCACGCCCACCGCCCAGGGCTACTGGATGGTCGCCTCCGACGGCGGGATCTTCGCCTTCGGCGACGCCGAGTTCAAGGGCAGCACGGGCGGCACGCGCCTCAACTCCCCCGTCGTGGGGATGGCGGCCACGCCCACCGGCGACGGGTACTGGCTGGTGGCCTCCGACGGCGGCGTGTTCGCCTTCGGCGACGCCGGCTTCAAGGGCAGCACCGGCGACATAAAGCTCAACTCGCCCATCGTCGCCATGGCGCCCACGCCCACCGGCGATGGCTACTGGCTCATGGCCGCCGACGGCGGGGTGTTCGCCTTCGGCGACGCCGAGTTCAAGGGCAGCACGGGTGGCACCAGGCTGGCCCAGCCCATCCGGGGGGCCGCCGCCCACACCAGCTGAGGGGTTCATTGTGCAGAAGGGCGCCACCCGTTGGCACCCTTCTGCACATTGGATGGCTCAGTGGCCGGGACCGCGGTTCCGGCGGGCCTCGATGAACTGGCGCAGGTCGTCGACGGCGGCTTCGCCGGCGCTGTCACACGAGAGCCGGTAGCGCCAGGCGGTGGCGACAACCGGGTCGCTGAGGTCGGGGTTCGGCGCCACCACCACACCGTCGCCGGCCAGCGCCTCCACCCGCCGGCGGTCGACGGGGGAGAGGTCCCGGTACTGCACCATCACCCCGCCGCCCTCGAGCACGGTGACCTGGACCGGGCGCGCCACGGGCTCCCGCTGGGCGCCGGCGGGGGCGACACCGGCCTGGTGGGGGCCGGAGGTGGGCGGGTCGGTGACGTAGTCGGGCTCCTCGGCACCGGGCAGGATGTGGCGGGTGCTGCCGGGGTCGAGGGGGTCCTGGGTGGCCGGGCCGCAGGCGGAGCTTCCCGGGTCGCCCCCGCCACAGGCGGCTATGAGCACCATCAGCAGCAGGGCCACGGCGCCCGCCGCCGGCGGGGCAGGGAGGCGGGGGCGCCGCCGGAAGCGGTCTTGGACGAGGGCCACGCCGGCGATGGTGAGGGCGCCGCCCGCCACCAGCCGGGCCTGGAACGGCTCGTCGAGGAAGAGAGCGCCGGCCGCCACCGCGACGATCGGGACCAGGTAGGTGACCAGGGCCGAGCGGGTAGGGCCCACGTCGGCCAGCGCCTGGTAGATGAGGACGTAGGCGATCCCGGTGCCGCCCACGCCGAGCGCGGTGGTGGCGAGGAGCTGGCGCCAGTTGGGCGAGAAGCCGTCGGCCAGGCTGGTGCCCAGGGCCAGCGGCGCCGACAGCACTGTGGCGGACACCAGCTGGCCGCAGGTGGCCACCAGGGGCGGCACGGCGGCCAGGTGGCGCTGGGCGTAGACGAAGCTGAAGCCGTAGCAGGCGGAGGCCACCGCGGCGGCGGCGATGCCGGCGCCCGACGACGACGACAGGTCGGAGCGCGAGAGGCCGGCCGCCACCGCCACTCCCGAGAAGCCCACGAGGAGGCCGGCCAGCTGGGGCGGCCGCAGTCGCTCGGCCAGTCCGATGGCGGCGGCCACCGCAGTGAACATAGCCGTCGTGGCGTTGACCACCGCGGTGAGCGCGGAGGTGATGTGCTGCTCGGCCCAGGCCAGAAGGGTGAAGGGGGCCACGCTGTAGGCCAGGCCCATGACGGCGAAGTGACGCCAGTGGTGGGCGCCGCGGGGCATGGTGTCGCCCCTGGCCCGCAGCACGGCCAGGATGACGGCGAGGCCGAGGGAGACCCGGCCGAAGGCGACGGTGGCCGGCGTCATCCCGCCCAGGGCGACCTTGATCAGCAGGAACGACCAGCCCCAGATCAGCGAGAGCAGGACGATCCGGCGCACGGCGTCGAACCCTAGGGGCGGCCCGCCACCGTCCCGGCCCGCTTAGATGCTGGCCGCATACACTTCGCCAATGTCCCAGGGCTCGATCGAGCGCCGCTTGCGCCAGGTCACCGCAGAGCTGCGGCAGGCGCGCGAGGAGCTGCGCGTGCTGGACGAGCAGCTGGTTGCCCTGTCGGACGACGCCGACGAGGCGAGGGTGCGAGCCCTCGTCGCCGACTCGCCGATGGCCGACAAGGAGTCCCGCGAGGCCCAGCGCCACGTCGACGCCATGCGGCGCAGCCGGGCGGCAACCGCCGCCACCATCACCCGACTCGAGCAGACCGTCGACGAGCTGCTCGAGCGGTTCACCCCCGAGTCCCGCTGAGCAGGAGGAAACCACTTGGCCGTGCGCGTGGTGATCGCCGAGGACGAGGCCATCATCCGCCTCGACCTGAAGGAGATCCTGGAGGAGGAGGGCTACGAGGTCGTGGCCGAGACCGGGCGGGGCGACGAGGCGGTGGAGTTCGTGCGCCAGCACCAGCCCGACCT
>JBOGHQ010000540.1:0-1524 GCA_050744785.1 Acidimicrobiales bacterium
GCCGGGCCCGGCCCGCGCCGAAGGCGAAGGCCGGCGCCGCCCCACAAAGCGGCACCCCGGCCCGGACCACCAAGACGGCGGCCAAGAGCGGCACGCGGACGTCAGCCAGTTCCGGCCGCACCCGGAAGGCGGCACCGGCAGGGGGTGGTGCCCCCCGGCGCCGCTCCCCCTCCACCTAGCTCTCCGCCCCTCTCCCTCCTGGTCCCGGGAACTGGACCGTTTCGGCGTGGTTCCCGGGACCAGTTCGCCCGGTGGAGTCCCCGCCGGTCCCGAGCGCGCCCCCGTCCGGGGCGTAGAATCACTCTTTCGGGATCGGAGGATGACACGTGCCTGAGGTCGAGATCGGCATCGGCAAGTCGGGGCGGCGGGCCTACGGGTTCGACGACATCGCCATCGTCCCCAGCCGGCGGACGCGCGACCCCGAGGACGTCGACATCTGCTGGGAGATCGACGCGTTCCGCTTCGACCTCCCGCTCATGGCGGCGGCCATGGACGGCGTGGTGAGCCCGGCCACCGCCATCGAGGTGGGCCGCGTCGGTGGCGTCGGGGTGCTGAACCTCGAGGGGTTGTGGACCCGCTACGAGGACCCCGAGCCGCTCTTCGCCGAGATCGCCGACCTCGACGACGCCAAGGCCACCGCCCGCATGCAGCAGATCTACTCCGAGCCGGTGAAGCCGGAGCTGATCACCGAGCGCATCAAGGAGATCCGGGAGGCGGGCATCACCGCCTGCGCCTCGGTCACCCCCCAGCGGGCCGAAAGGTTCGCCGCCGCCGTCATCCAAGCCGAGCTGGACCTGCTGGTGATCCAGGGGACGGTGGTGTCGGCCGAGCACGTCTCCAAGACCACCGAGCCGCTCAACCTGAAGAAGTTCATCCGGGAGTTCGAGATCCCCGTGATCGTGGGGGGCTGCGCGTCCTACCACGCCGCCCTGCACCTCATGCGCACCGGCGCCGTGGGGGTGCTGGTGGGCGTGGGCCCGGGCAATGCCTGCACCACCCGTGGCGTGCTGGGCATCGGCGTGCCCCAGGCCACCGCCATCGCCGACGCCGCCGGCGCCCGCATGCGGCACCTGGACGAGACCGGGGTCTACGTCCACGTCATCGCCGACGGCGGCATCAGCCGGGGCGGCGACATCGCCAAGGCCATCGCCTGCGGGGCCGACGCGGTGATGATGGGCTCGCCCCTGGCCGCCGCTCACGAGGCGCCGGGGCGGGGCTTCCACTGGGGAATGGCCACCTTCCACCCCACCCTGCCGCGGGGCACCCGCGTGCGCACGGTGGCCCGGGGCAGCCTCAAGGAGATCCTGGTGGGCCCGGCTCACGAGAACGACGGCCGCCTCAACCTGTTCGGCGCCCTGCGCACGTCCATGGCCACCTGCGGCTACCAGTCGGTCAAGGAGTTCCAGAAGGCCGAGGTGATGATCGCCCCCGCCCTCCAGACCGAGGGCAAGGGCCTCCAGCGTTCCCAGCACGTCGGCATGGGCCAGTGAGTTTCGCCGTCGCAACCGGAGGTTGCTCGGCGAG
>JBOGHQ010000541.1:0-3457 GCA_050744785.1 Acidimicrobiales bacterium
CTGGTGCTCAGCGCGCGGCCCCTGCGGCGGCGGGTGGGGCCCACCCTGCTGGCCGCGGTGGCCGGTTTCGGGGCCTTCACCATCCTGCTCGGACTGACCCGCAACTTCGCCGTCGCCTTCGTGGCCATGGCGGTCCTGTCCGGCTCGGACGCGGTGAGCGTGTTCATCCGGGCCAGCCTGGTCCCCCTGGTCACCCCTGAGGACAAGCGGGGCCGCGTCCTGGCCGTGGAGAACGTGTTCATCGGCGGCTCCAACGAGCTGGGTGCCTTCGAGTCGGGCGTGGCCGGCCAGCTCCTCGGTCCCTCCGGTGCCGTCGTCCTGGGTGGGGCGGCCACCTTGCTCATCGCAGCTGGCTGGTGGCTCCTGTTCCCCGACCTGCGCCGGGTCGACCGCTTCCCGTCCGGCCCCGACCCCCCGTAGGCATTCGTCGCGAGGGGTCAGCCGCGGAAGGGGCGGAGGCCGTCGGCGGGGACGCGGCCCAGGCGGCCGGCCTGGTAGTCCTCCATGGCCTGGAGCAGCACGGCCCGCGTGTTCATCACGAAGGGCCCGTAAGTGGCGACGGGCTCCCGGATGGGGCGGCCGCCCAGCAGGAGGACGTCGAGGGGCTTGGACGCGTCCCCGGCCAGGGT
The DNA here is from genome assembly GCA_050744785.1 of Acidimicrobiales bacterium. Lineage (GTDB taxonomy): Bacteria > Actinomycetota > Acidimicrobiia > Acidimicrobiales > JBOGHQ01. The sequence continues at coordinate 630 of JBOGHQ010000541.1, forward strand.
GAGGGTGTCGCCGGGGCCGAACACGGCCAGCTGCCCCGTGGACACGGGCCAGGCCTCCACGCCGGCCGACCCTGAGCCCATGAGCACGTAGGCCAGGGCGTTGAAGTCGGCCCGCCACGGCACCACCAGCCGGGCACCCGGGGCGATGGTGGCGTGGGCCACGGTGATGGGGGTGTAGGTGGCGCCGGGGCCCGTCTGCCCGCCGATGTCGCCGGCGATGAGCCGCACCAGCGTGCCGCCGTCGGGTGAGGCCAGCAGGGTCACCTGGTCACCCTCGAGGCTCTGGTAGCGGGGGGCCACCATCTTGTCCTTGGCCGGGAGATTGACCCACAGCTGCACGCCGTGGAAGAGGCCACCCCTGATCACCAGCTCCTCGGGCGGCGTCTCGATGTGGAGGATGCCGCCGCCGGCCGTCATCCACTGGGTGGCGCCGTCCTGGATGACGCCGCCGCCGCCGTGGGAGTCCTGGTGCCGGAAGACGCCGTCGATCATGTAGGTGACGGTCTCGAACCCCCGGTGGGGGTGCCAGTCGGTGCCCCGCGGCTCGTAGGGGGCGTAGTCCACCTCGCCCATCTGGTCCATGTGGATGAACGGGTCGAGCTCGCGCCGGTCCACGCCGGCGAAGGCCCGCCGCACCGGGAAGCCCTCGCCCTCGAACCCGCCGGGGGCGGTGCTCACCGATCGCACGGCCCGGTCGACGGCGCCGGGCCCGGGGCTGTCGATGCGGGGAAGGGTGAGGGTGTCGGCGGTCACGGCGGGCATCAGAGGGCCTCCCAGTGGTTGCGGATGCAAGGACGACAACAGCGGGCCCGGGCGGGTTGTTCCGGTCATCCTCCCTTCTCGCGGGCTCAGCACCCGGAATCCGGATGCTGAGCCCGGAGGTTCCCCGGGCCCGGTCGACGGCCGGGCGCCTCGGCGCGTCCGGGCTGCGATACTGGCCCCATGGCTGACGGCGTCGACCTGGAGCACATCGAGAAGGAACGGCAGCGGATCAGGGAGACCTACCTCCGGCCCAAGGCGGACCGGCCCGCCTCCACCGCCCGGGGCGTGCATCACATAGCCCTGCTGTCGTCGGACGTGGAGCGCACCGTGCGCTTCTACACCGAGGTCCTCGGCTTCCCGCTCACCGACATCTTCGAGAACCGGGACTACAAGGGTTCCAACCACTTCTTCTTCGACATCGGCCACGGGAACCTGCTGGCCTTCTTCGACTTCCCCGACCTCGGCCTCGGGCCCTACGCCGAGGTGCTGGGCGGCCTGCACCACCTCGCCATCTCCATGCCCCCCGACGAGTGGGCCGCGGCCCGCGACCGGCTGGCCGCGGCCGGCGTGCCCTACCAGGAGGAGAGCGGGTCCTCGGTGTACTTCCGCGATCCCGACGGCGCCCGCCTCGAGATCATCGCCGACCCCCTCGGCGAGATGTACGGCTCCGTCGTCGGCTAGGACGCGGAGGCCCGCCGCAGCGTCGGCTCCCGCAGCAGGGCGTCGACGTCGGCCTCGGGCCATGGCACGGGCGGGGCCCCGGCCAGCTGGGCCACGAACTCCCCGAGGTACCAGCGGCGGAAGGCGATCGCCTCCGGTGTGGAGGCCAGGCTGAGCAGCAGTTCGCCCCGGCGGCAGAACTCGTCGGCCTCGTCGAGCATCTGGCTCAGGACCACGCAGGCGTCCGCCACCGCCGGGGGGAGGTGGTACACCAGGTCCACCGCCGCCTCCCCCCGCTCGATGGCTTCGTCCCGCGCCCGCTCGGCCACCTCGCTGAAGCCGGCGAACTCGCCCGTGAGGGCCTCGATCAGGCGGAGCAGCCGGTCCGGGACGTCCTGGGCCTCGGACGTGCTGAGGGCCATGAGGGTGAACTCCCGCCTGAGGCCCTCGAAGGCCTCGGTGGCCCGCTGGTAGACGTCCAGCGGGAAGCCCTGCACCCGCACCTCCCGCAGCCCGTCGCTGGAGGCGCTCACAGCTCGTCCACGGCATCGAGGTCGAAGGCCATGACGGCCGGTTCGGCGGTGATGGACATCTCGGCCCACACCGTCTTGCCCATCTCGTCCACGTCGACGCCCCAGGCCACGCTCAGCTCCTCCACCAGGCGCAGGCCGCGCCCGCTGGTGGCCTCGTCGCTGAAGTGGCGACGGACGGGCGGCCTGGCGACGCCGTCGTGCACCTCGATGCGCACCAGTTCCTTGCTGACGCCCACCCTGACCTCGTAGGGCGTGCCGGCGTGGAGGACGGCGTTGGTGGCCAGTTCGCTCACCACCAGCGACGCGGTCGCCGCGGCCGCATCCAGGTCGCTGGCCTCCAGCACGTCGGCCACCCGCTGGCGGGCCTTTCGGGTGCTGGCGGCGTCCGGGGGGAACGCCCACGCCACTGTCACGACTGGGTGCAACCGCCTCTCGCCCTCGCCCTCGAGACCGCCCGAACTGCCCGTATGGTACCGCTTCGCAGCCGATTCCCCATGTCGCCCTTTGCTTGACGGGCGTGCCAACGTCGAGGCCGTGACGGCCCGGGAGGATGTGGTGGCAGCGGCGGGACAGCTGGCCGACGACCTGCTGTTCCCGACCGCCCTGGCGACAGCGGCGGCCGGCGAGGTGCCACGCTCCCATCTCGACCGGCTGGCCGAGGCCGGCCTCTACGGCGTGGTGGGCCCGGTGGAGGCGGGTGGCCTGGGTGGCGACCAGGCTCTGCTGTGCTCGGTGGCGGAGACCCTGGCCTCCGGCTGCCTGGCCACCGCCTTCGTGTGGGTGCAGCACCACCGGCTCGTGCGTGCTCTCGCCGCCCAGGCCCCCTCCCCGCTGGCCGACGCGTGGCTCGGGCCGCTGTGCCGCGGCGGGCGG
>JBOGHQ010000542.1:0-14593 GCA_050744785.1 Acidimicrobiales bacterium
GGCGCGGACCGGGTACGTGGTGATCGCCGCGCCGGGGGCCGACGCCGGCGCCGGCCACGACGACGCCGCCCTCCACGCCGCTCGCCACGTGCTGCCGCTCCTGCTGGCACGGGGCCCGACCGCCTTCCTGCGGGTGGTGGTGGACGACCCGTCCCCCGCCTTGCAGCTACTGGCCGGGCCCCATGTGGAGCTGGTGCCGGCCGGCGACGACCCGGCCCGCTGGCTGCGCAGGTCGCGCGTCTGCCTGGCGTGGTACCCGCGGGGCCACGGTTGGCGCCACGCCCTCACCCTTGCCATCGACACGGGGACCCCATTCGTCACCACCGAGGCGGCCCTGGAGGACGCCGGCGCAGGGGGCCTGGCTGCTCTGGCCGCTGCCGGCGATGCCCTGTCCGCATCGCTGCTGGCCCAGCAACTCCACGACCAGCCCCGCCTCTGGGAGGCCTTCCACGGCCAGCTCGGCGACCTGGCCCGCGGCCCCCGCTCGCCGGCGACGGCTCGCCTCAAGCTCTTGCGGGCCTGTGCCGGCGCCGCCATCGCCCCCAGGTCCGGGGTCCTGCTCGACGAGCCGGCCGAGCCTGCGGTCGGCGACGACGTCGCTTTGGAGGTACGGCCCCGGAGCGTGTCGGCGGTGGGCTCGGCATGGAAGGCGGCCCCGCCACTGCCGGACCATCCCAGCGACGGCAACGGCGCCGGCGCCGACCTTCCCGTCAACGAGCAGTACCACCGCTGGCTCCGGCGCTACGGGCCCACCACCCGGCGGCTGACCACGCTCCGGGCCCGCATGGCCGGCCTGGTCCGCCGTCCCACGATCAGCATCGTCATGCCGGTGTTCAACACCGAGCCATCCTGGTTGCACGACGCCATCTCGTCGGTTCGGTCCCAGGCGTACCAGCACTGGGAGCTGTGCGTTGGCGACGACGGCTCCACCTCGCCGGCCACCCTCGACGTGCTCGAGCAGCACCTCGGTCAGGATTCTCGGATCCGGCTGGTCCGCCTCCCCGGCAACCAGGGCATCGCCGCCGCGTCCAACGCCGCCCTTTCCCTCGCCACCGGCGAGTTCGTCGGCTTCCTGGATCATGACGACGAGCTCAAGGCACACGCCCTCGGGGAGGTCGCCGTGCTCCTCGACGACCAGCCCCGGCTCGACATCGTCTACTCCGACGAGGACAAGCGGGACCCCGACGGGCAGCTGGTCGACCCCTTCTTCAAGTCGGACTGGTCACCCGACCACCTCATGTCCCGGAACTACGTCTGCCACTTCCTCGTTGTCCGGCGCCGCCTGCTCCAGGAGCTGGGCGGGTTCCGGCTCGGGTACGACGGCAGCCAGGACTACGACCTGCTCCTGCGGGCCATGGAGCGCACCGACCGCATCGCCCACCTCCACGAGCCCCTGTACACCTGGCGCAAGGTAGCTGGGTCCACAGCCAGCGTGGGCGACGCCAAGCCGTGGGCCCTCGATTCGGCTCGCCGGGCCCTCAAGGACGCCCTCGAGCGGCGAGGGACACCGGGCGAGGTGGAGGACGGGCTGCACCCCACCACCTACCGGGTCCGCTACGCCATCCGGGGCCAGCCCAAGGTGTCCATCATCATTCCCACCCGCGACAGGGTGGACCTGCTGCGCGGCTGCATCGAGAGCATCCTCGAGACATCCACCTACTCCAACTACGAGTTCGTGGTGGTGGACAACCAGAGCACAGACCCCGAAACGCTGGCCTACCTGGCCGAGGTGCCGAGGGGCGCGGTGGTGCGCTACCCGCACCGGTTCAACTACGCCCGCATGATGAACCTGGCCGCCCACGAGGCCACGGGGGACATGCTCCTGTTCCTCAACAACGACACCAAGGTCGTGGCCCCGGAGTGGATCGAGGCCCTGGTGGAGCACGGCCAACGCCCCGAGGTGGGGTCGGTGGGGGCCCGATTGCTGTACCCCCAGGGGCACGTCCAGCACGAGGGCATCATCGTGGGGCACAAGGGCGGCCACGCCGGCAACGTGGACCATGGCGGGTACTGGGGCCTGGGCCAGATCGTGCGCAACTGCTCGGCCGTCACGGGGGCCTGCATGCTGATGCGGCCCTCGGTGTACTGGCGCATCGGCGGGCACGAGGAGCGCTTGCGCATCGCCTACAACGACGTCGACATCTGCCTGCGGGCCCGCCAGGCCGGCTACGAGGTGGTCTACACCCCCTACGCCGAGCTGGTCCACGTGGAGGGAGGGACCCGTGGCATCCACGCCCACGTGGACGACGACGACTTCTTCGAGGCGCGGTGGGTGACCCACAAGTGCCTCGACCGGTACTACAACGCAAACCTCGAGCGCCTGGAGCCGTTCCGCATCCGGGCCTGAGCCGGCGGCGGGCTCAGCCGGAGCGGGCCCGGTCGCCCGCCTCCCAGCGCCCGCCGAGCGAGACGACGCCGAACGACTCCCGGGGTTCGCCCGGCTCCACGTGGAAGCGCACCACGTGGCGACGGACGTCGTAGGGGTGGAGGCCGTGCCAGTCGTGAATGGACGCCGAGATGTCGTAGTTCCCGGGCACCAGCATGAGCCGGTCGATGGCGAGGTCGACGTGGCCGGCGCCCTCCAGGCGCTCGATCACCACGCCGGCGTCGCGCGAGCTCGGGCCTGACACGTGGGTGCCGTCGATGGTCTGGAAGACGATCCCGAAGTTGGGCCGCTCGATGGGTTGGGACAGCCGGTAGTGGAGCCGCACGGAGACCGGCTCGCCCGTGCGGGTCTGGGTGGTGGGCAGCCCACTGCCGTCCAGCAGCTCGACGGCCTCCAGGCGGGCCTCGCCCGAGCCCCAGCGGCTGCCCCCCTCGACGTCCACCGTGCGGTCGACCTGCACCGTGCCCGTGTACTCGTCCACCACCCGCCGGGCCGAGTCGAGCAGCTTGACCTGGCCGTGGTCCAGCCAGGCCACCTTGTCGCACAGGTTGTGGACCGACACCATGCTGTGGGAGACCAGCACGATGGTCTTGCCCTGCTCCCGCAGCTCGGCGAACTTCTCGCCGCACTTGCGCTGGAAGGCCTCGTCACCGACGGCCAGCACCTCGTCCACCAGCAGCACGTCGGGGTCGACGTTGATGGCCACCGAGAAGCCCAGCCGAACGTACATGCCCGACGAGTAGTTCTTCACGGGCTGGTCGATGAACTGGCCCAGGCCGGCGAAGTCCACGATGTGATCGAACCGGCGGGTGAGCTCGCGCTGGCTGATGCCGAGGATCGACCCGTTGAGGAACACGTTCTCCCGCCCCGACAGCTCGGGGTGGAAGCCGGCGCCCAGCTCCAGGAGCGCCGACACCTTGCCGGTGACGACCACCCGGCCGTGGTCGGGCCGCAGGATCTTGGCCATGCACTTCATGAGGGTGCTCTTGCCGGAGCCGTTCTCGCCGATCAGGCCGAAGGTGCTGCCCTCCGGTACCTCGACCGACACGTCCTTCAGAGCCCAGAACTCCTCCACCACGGCCCGCCGGCGCCGCATGAGGGTGGCCTTCAGCGACTGGTTGCGCTCGTGGTACAGGCGGAAGCGCTTGGACACGTCCTCGGCCGCAACGGCAAGACCGCTCACAGCTCCCGCCACCGCCGAGCCGACTCCGATTGGGAACCGAAGCGACAACTGCGCCGGCGGCACTGCCCGCCGCCGGAGGCGGCTCCTTGGGCTGCCGGCCGGACGGAATGGGCGTCAACTCGCCGAGCAACCACCGGTTGGGGAGCGGAGCTCACAGTTCCTCCGCCAACCGGCCCTCCAGCTTGGCAAAGATGGCCATACCACCCGCGAAGACCAGGCTGGAGACGGCCAGGAGGTAGGCGAGATCGCCGGCCGGAGGCATACGCAGGTGGTAGAGGAGGTCACGGAACGCCTCCACGAAGCCCACCATCGGGTTCAGCTCGTAGATGGTGCGGGCCGGCACCTCGATGCCGAGGACCTTCGTCTTCTCAGGCACCAGGGTGATGGGGTACACGATCGGGTTCATGTAGAACCACACCTGGAACATGATGGTGACCAGGTGCTGGACATCACGGAAGTACACGTTCAGGACGCTGAAGGCCAGGCCCAGCCCGGTGACGAACAACGTGAGGACCACGATGAGGAGAAGGGCCAGCGGGATATACGGCAGCACCATGTTCCCGAGGATGAGCAGCCCCACGCACAGCAGGCCCATCTCGATGAGGAACGACGTCAGGCAGGAAGCCACCAGCGACGCCACCAGCAGGTCGCGGGGGAAGTACGTCTTCTGCACCAGATTGGCGTTGGCGAGCAGGTTGCCGATGGCGCCCCCGACACCCGAGGTGAGGTAGTTCCACGGCAGGAGCCCACACAGCAGGAAAAGGGCGAAGTTCTTGATGCCACTTGGGTCGCCCTGAGGCGGCTGCACCTTCAGGATGTAGCCGAAGACGAGAGTGAACACCATCATGGTGGCGAGCGGGTTGAGGAGCGACCACGCCCACCCCAGCAACGACCGCTTGTACTTGGCCCGCAGCTCACGGAGGGTGAGGTTGGCCATCAGCTCCCGGGACGCGGCGTACTCGGTGATCGTCGTCATGGGCGGCCTCCGAGCACCCAGTCACGTTACGCGTCCGGGGCCCGAACGGTCGACATCGCACGGCTCTGCATGGGCTCTACCATCGAGCGGTGGCTGATAGGTACTTCATCCGGCCCGACTACCGGCACCGCGACGAACCCGAGTACGCCGATGACGTGGAGCACGACGTCGTCTGGCAGCCTGACGTGTACACGGAGGCGGCGCGGCTGGCGGAGGCGCTCGACGCCTCCTGCATCGTCGATATCGGGTGCGGCAACGGGCGCAAGCTGGCCGCCCTTCACCCCAGGTTCGAGGTCGTGGGGATTGACCTGCCCGGGCCAAACCTGGAGCGGGCACGGGCCCTCCTCCCCGATGTCGACTGGCTCGAGCACGACGTCGAGAGCGACCAGCCGCTCCCCGTGCCCGATGCGGTCCTGTCCCGTTCAGTGGTCGTGTGCAGCGACGTGATCGAGCACCTGCGCCAGCCGGAGCGTCTGCTCGTGAAGCTGGTGTCGGCCTTGCCCGTGGCGCGGGCCGTCGTCCTGTCCACCCCCGACCGCGTGGTCACCTGGGGGCCCGACCACGTGGGGCCCCCACCCAACCCCCGCCACGTGCGCGAGTGGACGACCGGCGAGCTCGACGCCTTGCTGGACGACGCCGGTTTCGCGCACCGGTTGACGACCTTCACGCGATCGAACGACCAGCAGACCGAGAAGAAGACCATCTTGTGCCGGCTCTTCGCCGACCCCGAGGCGATGCGACTGGCCAGCTTGCTGGACAGCACCACCGCGGCGGGCCGGCCCCACCCGGGTGCGGATCCCACCCCGGGTGGGACCCCCGCTGGATGAGGCGCATCCGCCGACCGGCAGGGACCGCCCTGAGCAAAGGCCCCTTACCGCCGGGACGCGGACGCCAACGCGGCTGCGACGCGCCGAAGCCTGCGCCGCCCCACATCGAGGCTCCTGCGCACCGACTCCGCCACGGTCCGACCGTCTGGGTTTGCGCCTGGCCCATTGGTGACCGAGGCGTCGATCTCGGCGTGGATCGAGGCTGACGGCGCCGGGGGGAGGCGTTGGAGTCTCTCTTCCGCCATCCACAGCACCCGCTCCCGCAGATCCAGCTCGTGGAGAAGGTGCTGGGTGCGTTCCCTCAGTACGACTCCTTGGCCGTACGCCAAGTCGAGTAGCGGACGCAGGGCTGGGTGAACCGCAGCTCGGAACTCGTCGAGCACGACCTGGATGCTCTTGTAGTCCGACATCGTGTGACGCATGCTCTGCGCCTGGAGCCGGTACCAGTACAGCGGCTCGGGAACGGCGAACACCTTGTGCCCGGCGAAGAGCAGCCGTACGTACAGGTGCCAGTCCTCGTAGCCGAGCCCGTGGCATTCGTGGTACCCGCCCATCGATTCGAAGACGGACCGCCGGATCATCACAGGGGCGCCACCAAGGCAGTTCACCACTGCGGCCAGGTGGAGCGGACCTCCGGCGAACACCCACGTCCCTCGAGAGTCGGCGCTCTCCGGGGGACCGAGCGGCTTGGCGAAGGACGTCATGGCGCAGGTCACCGCGTCCGCCCCTGTGGCCTCGATGGCCGTGACGAGGGTGGACGCGAATGTCGACACGGGAACGTCATCGTCGTCCACGAAGACGAGGAGCTCGCCTCGACCAGCCCTCGCCCCCGCGTTGCGAGCCGCACCGAGATACCTGTTCGGTTCACGCAGGACCCGAAGCTCGTGTCGCCACTGCCGACCTTCGATGTGGCGAAGCGCCTGTTCTGATTCCGGCCGCTCGCTGCCGTCGTCCACCACGACGATCTCGAGGTCCTCGTAGTCCTGAGCGTCGACGGCCTCGATCGCGGTGGAGGCGAGGGCGGGCCGGTCGTGATGGACGACCACAACGGTCACGGGGGGACGTTGCCGTACCTGAAGAGGGGCGGTGGGTCGCCAACAGAAGACCTCTTCCCACCTGCGGAGGCTCGTTTGCAGGTCGAAGGCGGGACGGACCGGATCGGGCACACGGGGCGATTGGAGGAGGTGTGTGAGGGCGGTGGCCATGGCCGTCGGTGCCGGGGCGACGAGCGTCCTCTCCCGGTCATCCGGGTGGATCAGCTCGGAGTTCCCTCCTGTGGATGTGGCCAGAAAGGGGATGCCGTGCTCGATGCACTCGTAGATCGTGTTGGGCGAGTTGTCCACCAGTGAGGCGATGACGGCCACGGTTCCGGGTTCCGCCAGGTGGCTGCAGGCCTGCTCGTTGTCGAGGCCGGTGTGAAACTCGATTCCCGCGACCGAACGTCGCACCGCGCCATCCAACATGGCGACCACATCGTGCTTGCGGTACGTCGCTTCGCGCCCCAGGAAGGAGATCGTGACCCCCCGCAGCAGGGCAGGGTCGACGCGGCTCACGGCTTCCGCGAAGACCTGGACCCCTTTTCGACGCTCGAGCCTGCCGAAGAAGGCGATCTCCCGCACCGGTACCTCAGACCGCTGCCGTTCGAGGGGTTCCGGCTCACCACTGGCGACACGAGCCTGTGCCTCGGTGAAGTAGGGCACCACGAATCTGCGCGCCGGCAGGTGCCAGCCGGCTGAGACCATCCAGTCGATGAGGTAACGACTGGGGCCTACCACCGTGTCGGCGAGTTCAGCGCTCACCTTCCCGGCGTCGGCCAAGGCGACGTCTTCAACGGTCAGCCCGGTCTGCAGGTTGGCCTCGTGCAGCCACGCGTCCGGGCCATGAACGACGTGCACGAGCTGTGTCTCGGCGAAAGCCAGGCCAGCATGCTTTGCCTGCATGCTCGCCCACCCGAGGGCGAGCCAGTCCTGGAAGACGATCGCATCGAAACGGCGGGTCTCGAGATGCTTGTACGCCCGGTAGGTATCGGAGAGATGGCCGGGGGCAACGATCATCGGAGGCACCGCTTCGACGGTCACGCCGGCCGACCGGTACCGTTCGGTCCAGGCGCTATCCAGGGTCAGGCCATCCCTGGTGTAGACCAGCGTGACCTCGTACCCGGCACTGGCGAGGGCCAGCGAGCCGTAGGACGTGGCCGTTCCGATGCCGCTGTTCGTGACAAGTCCGAGCAGGTCGCTCACCACAAAGCACACGCGCTGGGAACCCATGGGCATCATCCTTCCCGAAGGGCGCGATGCATCCGCATGTCGCGGGCCCGGCGGGAGGGGGCTGCTCCAGCAACCAGTCCGATCTCCAGGAAGTGACCTACCGGACCGCCCGGATAGCCCGCTGCCTCGGGATGGCGCTCGACGTACCACGCGGTGTCGAACAGCGGGCTGGGATCGTAGCCCCGGTACCGTCCCACGGTGAGGAAGTGCACAAGCGGCAAGGTGCCGTCGGACGGCACATCGGGCGTGTGCCGTACGTACCAGTCCGCGTCGAAGAGCGGGTGCGCCTCTCGCTGCTCACCGCACCCGTTGGCGACGTAGTGGGCGAAGGGCTCGACGCCCAGCGCGGCAAGGTCGCGATTCTTGGAGAGGTACCAGTCGGCGTCGAACAGCAGATTCGGATTGCGGCTCTGACGCCATCCGATCGTGACGTAATGGACGAGCGGGTCCGAACCGGCGTCAGCGACGTCCGGGTTCCTTTCGAGGTACCAGCCGGTATCGAAGAGGGGGTGAGGACTGTACCCCCCGCGGCCACGCGTGCGCAGGTAGTGGAGAAAGGGGTTGACGCCCGCTCTGGCGACCTCTGGATAGGCGCGGAGGTACCACCCCACGTCGAACAATGGCGTCGGCGAATACCCCAGACGCCAACCTTCTTCGACGAAGTGAACAAGGGGATCTCCGTGAGGATCGGCCTCAGGAGTGTGGGAAACGTACCAGGCGGCGTTGAACAAGGGATGGGGCATCCTGCCCTCGGTGAAGCCGTGGTTGAGGTAGTGGGCGAGCGGCTCTGTTCCAGCCGCAGCGACATCAGGGTAGGAATCGATGTACCAGGAGGTATGGAACAGGGGGTGCGGGTCTCGTCGCTCGCGCCAGCCGATGGCCACGTAGTGGGCCAAAGGGTTCGCACCGGATCGGGCCACCTCGGGGTTGCTGGCCAGGTACCACTCGACGTCGAACAAGGGATGGGGAGGGCGGCCCTCCCGCCAGCCGACCTCCAGGAAATGCAGGAAGGGGTTCGTCGACTCGGTGACAGCATCAGGATTCGAGCGTCGGTACCAAGCGGGGTCGAACAGCGGATGGGGCGAGATCCCTTCCCGCCAGCCGGTGTCAAGGAAGTGGCTGAGTGGGTCCGTGCCTCCCTCGAGGAGCTGCGGAACCTCGCCCAGGTACCAGGCGAGGTCGAAGAGGGGATGTGGCGATCGCCCCTCCCGCCAACCCTCTTGCAGGAAATGTGACAGCGGGTCCACGCCAGCCCCCGCCACATCCTGGTGCTGGCTCAGGTACCAGGATGCGTCGAAGAGCCTTCGCTGGTCGACGGTGGTCATCGCCAGAGGAGCATAGGTGGATCGAAAGGGCGCCCGGACGACGCGGGCGTATGCTGCACGCTTCCCGTAGCGAGAGGGACAGGATGATCATCACACGCACGCCGCTGCGTATCACCCTCGGGGGCGGAGGGACCGACCTTCCCTCCTACTATGGGCGTCACGGCGGCTATGTGATCTCCGCCGCGATCGACAAGTACGTGTACATCGGCATCAACCGGACGTTCACCGACGACTACTTCATCAAGTATTCGGCCCTGGAGCGGGTTCGCAAGGTAGACGACATCGAGCACCCGATCGTTCGGGAGGCGCTGAGGCTCCACCCGGTGGGGCCGTCGCTGGAACTGGTCAGTCTGGCCGACATCCCGGCCGGGACGGGCCTCGGGTCGTCCGGTACCTTTACCGTCGGCCTGCTGCGAGCGCTGTACGCCTTCAAGCGCGAGCACGTCACCGCCGGTGCACTGGCGGAGGAGGCGTGCCACATCGAGATCGACCTTCTGGGCCAGCCGGTGGGCAAGCAGGACCAGTACATCGCCGCCTTCGGCGGCCTCACCTGCTTCGACTTCGGCCACAGCGGCCGGGCCCAGGTCTCGCCGCTGGCCATCTCCAACGAGACGCTGCACGACCTGGAGGAGCACCTGGTGATGTTCTTCACCGGGTACTCGCGCCAGGCTGTCGACGTCCTTCGGGACCAGCAGCAGCGCTCCGACGCCGGCGACGACCGCATGTTCGAGAGCCTGCACGTGGCCAAGAAGCTCGGAACGGCCACCAAGGAGGCGCTCGAGGACGGCGACACGGACCGCTTCGCGGCGCTCCTGCACGAACACTGGCTGCACAAGAAGGAGCGGTCCCATGGCATCTCGTCGCCGGAGATCAACCGCTGGTACGACCTCGGGATCGCCAGTGGTGCGCTGGGGGGCAAGCTGGTCGGCGCAGGGGCGGGCGGCTTCCTGCTCTTCTACACCCGGGACCGCGTCTCGGTCCGGGACGCAATGGCGGCGGAAGGACTCGCGGAGCTGCGCTTCAGCTTCGACCACGACGGCTCCACGGTGATGGCCCGCGGCTCGTGATCCCATGCGTGATCCTGGCGGGGGGGCTCGGGACCCGCATGCAGGCCATCAGCGGTGACCGCCCCAAGGCGCTGATCCCGGTCGCGGGCCGGCCCTTCGTGCACCACCAGCTGGCCTGGCTGGCCGACCAGGGGGTGCCGTCGGTGGTCTTCTGCATCGGGCACCTCGGCCAGGCCATCCGCGACGTGGTTGGCGACGGCTCGGCCTGGGGCCTGGCGGTGACCTACGTGGACGAGGGTGACCGCCTCCGGGGCACGGCCGGGGCATTGCGCCTGGCACTGGAGCAGGGGAGCCTCCCCCCGGCGTTCATGGTGCTCTACGGCGACTCCTACCTCCCCCTGGCCCTGGTCCCGGTCCTCGACGCCTTCGAACGGTCGGGGGCGCCGGCCCTCATGACCGTGTTCCGCAACGAGGGCCGGTGGGAGCGCAGCAACGCCCGCGTCCGGGACGGGCGGGTGGTGCTCTACGACAAGGGCCACCCCGACCCCGCCGCCGGCGGGCTGGAGTTCGTGGACTACGGGCTGTCGGTCCTCCGCCGCGAGGTGGTGGAGGGCGGCGTGGCGGCCGGCGCCACTGCCGACCTGGCCGACCTGTACCACCGCCTCAGCCTGGACGGGCTCCTTGCCGCCCACGAGGTGGCGGAGCGGTTCTACGAGGTGGGGTCGCCGGACGGCCTCAGGGACCTGGAGGACCACCTGGCCGGAGCGGGCCGGTAGTAGGGTCTGCCCGCTTGGGCCCGACCGCGACGACCTTGGACGACGGCACGACACTGCACGTCCCGGTTCATGACGTGGCCGACCCCGAGGTCTCCATCGTGATCCCCGCCCTCAACGAGGAGCTCACCATCGGCGACTTCCTCGACTGGTGCCAGGCCGGTCTGGCCGAGGCCGGTGTCAGCGGTGAGGTCCTGATCGTGGACAGCTCCACCGACCGGACGGCCGAGATCGCCCTCGAGCACGGCGCCCGTGTCCTGCGCACGCCGAAGCGGGGGCTCGGGCGGGCCTACATCGATGCGCTCCCCCACATCCGGGGCCGGTACGTGGTGATGGGCGACGCCGACTGCACCTACGACTTCCGCCGGCTTGCCCCGTTCGTCGAGAAGCTCCGGGAGGGCTACGAGTTCGTGATGGGGTCCCGCTTCCGCGGCTCCATCGAGCCCGGATCCATGCCAGCCCTGCACCGCTACCTGGGCACCCCCTTCACCACCTGGATCCTCAACCGCCTCTACTCCTGCAAGTTCTCCGACATCCACTGCGGCATGCGCGGCATCACCCGCGACGCCCTGGAGCGCATGGAGGTCCGCTCACAGTCCTGGGAGTACGCGTCGGAGATGGTGCTCAAGTCGGTGCACATGGGCCTGCGCACCGCCGAGGTGCCGGTGAGCTTCCTCAAGGACCGGGAGGGACGGCTCAGCCACCACAAGCGGTCCGGGTGGTTCTCACCCTTCCAGGCGGCGTGGATCAACCTGCGGGCCATGTTCGTCCACGGGGCGGACTTCTTCGCCTTCAAGCCCGGGCTGGCCCTCTTCGCCATCGGGCTGCTCCTCACCCTGCCCCTCAGCTTCGGCCCCGTCGCCATCGGATCCGTGACGTTCTCGCTGTTCAGCATGCTGGTGGGCGTGGCCCTGTCCATCCTCGGCCTGCAGAGCTTCTACTTCGGCTGCCTGGCCCAGCTCTTCTACGACTACAGCGGGGAGGCCCGTCACAAGTGGCTCCGCCTCTTCTCCTATACGCGCACCGTGCTTGCCAGCTTCGTGGGGTTCGTGGCGGGGCTCGGCCTCATGCTGCCACTGCTCGTCACCTTCGTGCGCGAGGGCTACACGCTCCCCCTCGACATCGGCCTGCGGAACCACCTGGCCGTCACCGGCCTGCTGCTGGTCATCCTCAGCTTCACCACCTTCACCTTCACCCTCGTGCTCCACGCCGCCGCCCTCCACGGCCAGCGAAATGGCAGAGATCGAGCGCTCTGAGCGGGCCCGGGCCTTCGGCCAGGACCGGCCCCCCACCGTGGTCGACAAGCTCGGCGTGTGGCTGTCCAGCCGGCGGGTGCTCCGCTCCGCTCCCCCGCTGGAGGGGGCCCGCATCGGCGACTTCGGCTGCGGCTTCCACGCCACATGGGTCAGCGCCGTGCTGGACAGGGTGGACCACGCCGTGCTCGTCGACGTGGCCCTGGACCGGGAGCTCAAGGACCACCCTCGGGTCACCGCCATCGAAGGCACGTTGCCGGAGACCATGGCCGCCGTCGGCGACCACAGCCTGGACGTGGTCACCTGCCTGTCGGTGCTGGAGCACCTGTGGGAGCCGCAGGCCGTGCTGGACGAGTGCCGCAGGGTGGTGGCGCCGGGCGGCGTGTGCCTGTTCAACGTGCCGTCGTGGCGGGGGAAGCGCGCCCTGGAGTTCTCCGCCTTCCGGCTCGGCCTGAGCCCGCCCGAGGAGATGAACGACCACAAGGCCTATTACGACCCGTCCGACCTGTGGCCGATGTTGGTCCGGGCCGGGTTCGTCCCCCGCAACATCCGGTGCTTCACCCACAAGTTCGGGCTGAACACCTTCGCCATCTGTCGAGCCGACTGAAGCGAGGCCGTCCATGACCTTCACCCGCACCTACCTCGAGGAGACCGTCGCCATCGTGGAGAAGCTGGACCACGACGAGATCGAACGGGTGGCCACCGGGCTGGCCGCCGTCCGCGACGGCGGTGGGCGTCTCTTCGTCCTGGGCGTGGGCGGGTCGGCGGGGCACGCCGGGCACGCCGTCAACGACTTCCGCAAGATCTGCCACCTGGAGGCCTACACCCCCACCGACAACGTCTCCGAGCTCACCGCCCGCGTCAACGACGACGGGTGGGACACCACCTTCTCGGCCTGGCTGCAGGGCTCCCGGCTCACGGCCAAGGACGCCGTGCTGGTGTTCTCGGTGGGCGGCGGCAACCGGGAGAAGAACGTCTCGGTCAACCTGGTCCGCGCCATCGAGTTGGCCCTGGAGGTCGGCGCCCCGGTCTACGGGGTGGTGGGCCGGGACGGTGGCTACGCGGCGCAGGCCGCGGCGGCCTGCGTCGTCATCCCACCCCTCAACCCCGAGCGCATCACGCCCCACACCGAGGGGCTCTGCGCGGTGGTGTGGCACCTCCTGGTGAGCCACCCCGCCCTGCAGGTGGAGGGCACCAAGTGGGAGTCGGTCCGCTGAGCCGGGCCCGCTTCTTCCTGGTCGGTGGCGCCGGCTTCATCGGCAGCCACTTCACCGACCGGCTCCTGGCCGGCGAGCACACCGAGCGGGTCACCGTTTTCGACAACTTCTCGTCGGGCCGGGAGTGGCACCTCGAGCACCATGCCGGCGATGGCCGCCTGTCCGTCGTCCGGGGCGACGTCCACGACCTCGAGGCCCTGTGCGCCACCATGGACGGCCACACCGTGGTGATCCACCTGGCCTCCAACCCCGACATCGCCCGGGCCGCCACCGAGCCGGCCGTGGACTTCGACGAGGGCACCGTCCTCTCCCACCACGTGGTCGAGGCCATGCGCCGGACCGGAACGGAGCGCATCCTCTACGCCTCTGGCAGCGGCGTGTACGGCGATCTGGGCGAACTGGAGGTGCACGAGGACCACGGGCCGCTGGAGCCGGTGTCCACCTACGGGGCCAGCAAGCTGGCCGGCGAGGCCATGATCGCCGCCTACGTCCACATGTTCGGCCTGTCGGGCCGGGTGTTCCGCTTCGGGAACGTGGTGGGCCCCCGCCAGACCCACGGCGTGGGCTTCGACTTCGTGCGCCGCCTCCTCATCGACCCCAACACCCTTCCTATCCTGGGCGACGGCAGCCAGAGCAAGTCCTACGTGCACGTGGACGACGTGGTCTCGGCCGTGCTGCTGGCCCACCAGCGCGAGGAACGGCCCTACCAGGCCTACAACGTGGCCACCGGCGACTACATCACGGTGAAGGAGATCGCCGACCTGGCCGTGGACTGCGTGGGGCTGGACCCGGCCACGGTGACGTTCCGGTTCACCGGCGGCGACCGGGGATGGAAGGGCGACGTCCCCATCGTCCGGCTCGATACACAGCGGATCCGGGCCCTGGGGTGGGTGTGCCAGCGCACCTCCCGCCAGGCCCTGCGGGACTCCATGCTCGACATGATCGGCGACGCCCGGCAGGGGCGCCTCTGACCGATGGGTCGCCCCGGCGTGTTCCTCGACCGCGACGGCGTGGTGAACCGGGCCAGGGTCAAGGACGGCAAGCCCTTCCCCCCGGCATCGGCCGCCGACCTCGAGATCCTGCCTGGCGTGGTCGACGCCTGTGCCGAACTGCGCCGGGGCGGCCTGGCCGTGGTCATTGTCACCAACCAGCCCGACGTGGTACGCGGCACCACCAGCCGGGAAGCGGTGGAGGCGATCAACGAGGCCCTGTGCGCTAGGGTGCCCGTCGATGACCTCGTCGTCTGCTTCCACGACGATGCCGACGGTTGCCACTGCCGAAAGCCGGCCCCCGGCCTGCTGATGGAGGCAGCCGAGCGCTGGTCCATCGACCTCACCCGCAGCGTGATGGTCGGTGACCGGTGGGCCGACATCGAGGCA
>JBOGHQ010000543.1:0-3946 GCA_050744785.1 Acidimicrobiales bacterium
GCTTCCGGCCGGCCCATCGGCCCCACCGCCGCCGTCCCGCCGGCCGCCGCCCGGCTCGGCGGGCGCTGGGCCGTGGGCGTCGCGATGGCGGTGATCGCCGGTTCGCTGGCGTACTCGATCGTCGGGCCGGTGCCGTCGTCGCAGGCCGGCTTGCCCGACGCGGTGGAGCTGCTGGAGGTCTGGGCCGCCGAGGCCCGTCGGTGGCACGAGGCGGTCGTCCGCCCGGGCCCAGGCGGCGCGCGCTGGGTACCGGAGCCCGGCCGCGTTCAGGTTGCGAGTTGCGCGAGGGCCGGCGCCACCGTGATCTCCACCGACGCAACCTCCGGGTTGCTGGCGTAGGGGTGGAGGTCGGTGTTGCCCGGGTCGGCCTCGTCGCCCGACAGGGCCTTGAAGTCGAAGCGGTAGGTGCCGGGCTGGGAGAAGGTGTGGGAGAACGCCATCTCCAGCCGTCCCGGCCTCGGCTCGGGCGGCGTCCACGGACCGTAGCGGTCCTCGATGCGTTCGACGGTGGAGGGAAAGCCGATCTGGGCGCCGGTGTCGTGCGGGTCGTGCCAGAGGTAGGTGCCGCCGTTGGTGGTGACAGGCGCGTCAGGATCGATGGCCACCACCCCCACGGTGACCTCCTCGCCGGCTCGGGGCTGGGCCGGGCTCACCTCCAAGGCGATGGTGAGCGGCTGGTTGGCACCGGGCGCCGGCTCCCACCGGAACGGCCCGCAGGCAGGGTCGGTGCTGTTGCGGCAGGAAGGTGCGGGGGCGGCCGGCACCGGCGTGCTCGCTGCGGTGGACCGCAACGGTGGGCTGCTGGTGGCGAGGGAAGGCGGCGTGACGTCGGTGCCGGGCCCGGACGCGGCGACTGCGGCCTCGGCCGCAGGAGCCGATCTTGTGGTGGTGGTGGTCGAGCCCGTCCGCCGTGATGCGCCGGGAGTGCTCCGCACGCCGGTCTCGCCGTCGCCGCCCCCTACGGCAGCGGCCACGGTTGCCGCGAGGAGCACCGCCCCCGCAGTGGCGACGACCGCGGTCACCCGCCAGCGGGGCCGCTGCCCGGGCCTCCGTGGCGAGGCGCCGTTGCCGAGAGGCGTGGGGCCCGAGTCGACGTCGCCGTGCGTGTCATCCAGCAATGTCATCGTCATGCCCCCCAGGCTGAATCCAGAACCGTCAAAAGGAGAGCGCGCTGCCGGCCCTGGCGTACAATTTTCTCCGCCAGCTCAGTCGCGGACCGGTGGGTGGGACTGCCAAGGGGCTGCGTCGGGCGCACTCGGCGTTGGCTTCGCCCAGGGAGGGCAGCACCTCCACCGCTCGGACGGCGTCGCCGTCATCCGCCCCGATCGACGTACTTCTTGATGCAGTGGACCACTCCCAGCCGCCGGGCGAAAGGATTGAAGTCGCCGAGCAGGTGGACGGTGAAGCCGAGCTCGTCCCAGAGCGCGGTCATATGGTCGTCGACGGCGGCCAGCGAGGCCATGGGCCCGTGCCCGAAGGTCGGGAGGTAGACGTGGCGGCCCACCGTGGCGCTGTTCTCCACCAGGCAGTTGTTCCAAGTGATGTGGTGCCAGTCCCGCACCCGCACCCGAGTGGTGTCCTTGGCGCCGGCCGCCTTGAGCTCGGCCACGGCCGGCACCAGGGCCTCGCCGTCGGGCTCCCGGGACAGCTCCTTCAGCCGGCCGAGGGTCAGGCTCTGCCCCAGCGTGGGCCAGTGGACCAGCGGGTTGCGGCGCACCGCGAAGCCGGCCCCGGACAGGTCGGCGGCGATGCGGTCGTAGACCGGGGCGAGGGAGAACGGCGCCGTCCGGGCCAGCAGCTCGTCGCCCTGGGTGGGGTCGCCCACCAGGACCTCGAAATCGCCGGCGGCGTTGGGCCCCACCAGGGTGACGAACATGTCGATGTGGAAGATGGGCTGGAAGGTGCCGGCCCCGCTGGCCGCGAGATCGAGGTAGAAGTCGCTGCCGGCCCTGCTGCCCACGTACTCCCTGAGGGCGATGGGCTTCCTGGTGCCGATGAGGACGAGGCGGCGCGTCGACTCCACGTAGTCGGCGAACAGCCTCCGGGCCAGGCTGTCGGGCGACTGCCCGGGCGGGACGCTCACCGGCGAAGCGTCCTCGCTGAAGAGGGCCACCGTGTCGGCGAAGTAGTCCTTGCCCAGGAACCAGAAGTCGCCGCCCACGAGGGAGTTGCCACCCTGGAAGATGAGCGGCGACCCGGACGCCTTGAGGTCGCAGTGCTCCTCCACCGCGTCGGCGATCATGGCGTCGCCCACCCGGCCGAACTCCCACGGCTCCATCAGATAGCTGGTGCCGTCGGCACCGTCCTTCACCGCCACGTAGGCGTCCTCGGCCCAGTCGGTGACGGCCACGTAGTCGGGCACCGGCACGTACTCCACGTTGGCGGCGGGGTGGCCCGACCTGTCGAACCACGCCTCAACGGCGGGCCCCGCCGACTCGTTGTGCACGGCGATGAAGCGGGTGCCGGGCCGCAACGCCTCCAGGACCGACCTGTACCCGGCCACCAGCCGAAGGTCCCGCTCGGCCCAGGACGGGAAGCAGAACAGGATCCGGTCGATCGACCCCTCGTAGGACGACACCAGGCGGGGCGCCTGGAGCCCCGGCACCACTTCCCGCCCCGCCGCCGCCCTCGACCGCGGCCCGCGGGGCTCGTCCACCTCGGTGCGGCGGTGCAGGGGCGCGTCCGGGACCAGCACCCGGTACAGCGAGCGGGCCGGCATGGTGGCCCGACCGTAGCCGGCCCCGTGCGGTGATCTCCCGGTTCTCTGGATGTTCTGGTCCGGATAGCGGACCAGAACATCCAGAGAGTCCGTGAGCGGTCAGGTGCCCTTGTAGTTGAGGACCTGGTGCAGCGTGTGCAGCACCTCGACCAGGTCGGACTGGTCGGCCATCACCTGGTCGATGTCCTTGTAGGCCGACGGGATCTCGTCGATCAGGGCCTCGGCCCGCTTGGACAGCCAGACCTTGCCGGCCATCTGCTCGGCCAGGTCGGCTGCGGTGTACAGCTGCTTGGCCTTGGTGCGGCTGTAGCGCCGGCCGGCGCCGTGCGAGCACGACCTCCAGCTGGCCTCGTTGCCCTTGCCCCGCACGATGTAGCTGCGGGTGCCCATGGAGCCGGGGATGACGCCCAGGTCGTCGGCGCCGGCCTTGATGGCACCCTTGCGGGTGATCCACAGCTCCACCCCGCCGTGCACCTCGCGCTGGGTGAAGTTGTGGTGGCAGTTGATGCGCCGGGTCTCGGAGCCGAAGCCGAGGAAGGCGAACACCTCGGCCATGGCGCTGTCCATCATCTGGTTGCGGTTGGCCCGGGCGTAGTCCTGCGACCACAGCATGTCGGCGATGTAGGCCTCGAACTCTGGCGTGCCCTCCAGGAAGTAGGCCAGGTCGCGGTCCTCCAGCCGCTCCTCGAGGTCCCTGGCCAGCCGGCGGGCGGTGCCGATGTGCTGCTGGGCGAGCTGGTTGCCGATGCCTCGGCTGCCCGAGTGCAGCACGACCCACACCCGGCCCCGCTCGTCGATGCACAGCTCGAGGAAGTGGTTGCCCGAGCCCAGCGTGCCGAACTGCTTGGCCACCTTGCCGGCCCGGCTCTCGGCGAACTTCGAGGCGGGCGGGTGGCTGGCCAGCCACTTCTCGGCGGCGCGCGCCACCGTGTCGTGGCCCCGGCCCACGCCGGCCGGGATGGCCTGCTCGACGCGCGACAGCAGCGGCTCCAGCGAGTCGGGCAGCTGGTCCTCGGTGACGACGAGCTTGGCGGCGATCATGCCGCAGCCGATGTCGACGCCGACGGCGGCGGGGATGACGGCGTTCTTGGTGGGGATCACGGAGCCGACGGTGGCGCCGATGCCCACGTGGGCGTCGGGCATGAGGGCGACGTGGCCGGCCACGATGGGCAGGCGGGCCGTCTTCTCGGCCTGGCGCAGGGTCTCGGGCTCGATGTCGCTGGCCCA
>JBOGHQ010000544.1:0-2217 GCA_050744785.1 Acidimicrobiales bacterium
CGGCGTCGTCGCAGAGGGCGGCCAGGCGGCCGAGCGTATCGGCCGGGTCGGTGCCGGCGGGCAGGTCGACCCGGAAGGCGAAGCGGGCGTCGGGGTCGAGCCTGGCCGCCACCACCTGGAGGCCGGCGCCGGTGTCGGCCCGCACCGAGGCCCGGGTACGGGCCACCGGCGCCCACCACATGGCCCGGGGGGCCAAGGTGGCGGCCGCCTCCAGCTCCAGCTGGCCCAGCAGCGGCGCCCCGCCCCGGGCCAAGGACGAATGCTTGGTGATGCCGGCCAGCACCACGCCCCGCTCGGCGGCCAGCCGCAGGAGGTCGGCCAGGAACAACGACGGGATCCGCCAGTCCGGCTGGAGGTCGCCGTCCACCAGCACCAGCGCGCCGGGATCGGCCTCCTGCACGCTGCGGCGGGCCGAGTCCCACTCCCACCGGTCCCGCAGCAGGTTGACGTCGACCGACGTGTCGGCGGCCAGCCCCTCGAGGTCGAGTCCGGCCAGGGCCTCGGTCCGCTCCTGGGCGCCGCCCAGCAGGTACGCCCGCAGCTCGCCCTCCTCCTCGGTGACGCAGCGACCGGCCTGGAAGCGCACCCGCGACGCCCGAGTGACGAGGACCTGGAGGCAGCGGGCGTCGGCCACCAGGGCCTGGCCGCCGTCGACGGCCCATGCGTCAGCCGGTGGGGCCAAGCGCTTGAGGGGCCGGGGGACGGCCTCGGCCTCGAACACCAGGTCGGACCCGTGCTCGGCAGGGTCCCGCAGCCCCGTCCCCGGCCCGCCGAGGAGGGCGGCCAGGCGCTCGGCCGCTCGCTGGAGGGTGGGGGTCGCCATGGCCTCCAGCCTCCCAGACGGGTGTGACAGTTACAACAATGTCATTCGCCGCCCCTTGCGGGTCACCGCCAAGTACCGGCGCCGGCCCGCCGCCGCCGGCTCCCCAGTCGTTGCTGATCAACTCAGTCGGCCGGCACCTCGCAACCCTCGGGACCGCAGGCGTCGGCGTCGCCGCTCCCCGGCACGGTGACGACCTCGAGCCGGCTACGGTCGGCCCACGCCTGCTCCAGCAGCTCCAGCAGCACGTCGGAGGGCTGGGCGCCGGACACGGCGTAACGGCGGTCCACCACGAAGGTCGGCACGGCCGAGATACCGAGCCGCCGAGCGTCGTCCTCGTCGGCCCGCACCTCGCTGGCATAGGCGTCGCCCGCCAGCAGGGCCCGCACGTCGGCCTCCTCCAGCCCGGCCGCCACGGCGACGTCGGTGAGGGCGTCGTGATCGGCGATGGGCCGCCCGCCGTGCTGGTAGGCGGCCAGCAGGCCTTCCTTCAGCACCCCCTGCACGCCACGAGCGGCGCCCAGATGCAGGAGGCGGTGGGCATCGAAGGTGTTGCCCCGCCGGGCGATGTCGAGGCGGAAGTCGAGGCCCTCGCCGGCAGCAATCTTGGTGACTCGCTCGTTCATCAGGGCCGCTTCTTCGCGGGACACGCCGTACTTCGCCGAGAGGTACCCGATGAGGTCGACGTCGGAAGCTGTGGTGCGTGGGCCCAGCTCGAAGCTCCGCCACACCACCTCAACCCCGTCCTGATGCTCGAACCTCGCCAGGGCCTTGTCGAGCCGACGCTTGCCGATGTAGCACCAGGGGCAGACCACGTCGGACCAGATCTCTACTCGCATCTTGAGTTCAACCTTGCCATGCCACGGATGCTTCCCTCGCAGCTACCCGCGGATCGCGGCTCCACGCCCGTCGACCACCTTTCCCGCCGAGCGCCATCGGAACCAGGCGGCCTCGGTGCCAGGTGCCCGCCCCGCCCCGTTGGGGTGAGCTCGACCCCAACGAGGCGTGCCTGCCAGGCCGGCAGCGGACGTCGACCTCCCCGACTGGGCCGGCGTCGTCCCCCTCACCCTGGTCGCCGGCCAGCCCGGCCCCGATGCGAGCAGCGGCGTGCGCGACAATGGAGGCGACGGTGAGCCGGCCGGGTGGCCGCGGCGTCGCAGTAGCGGCGTCGAGGAAAGTCGGGGCTCCAGAGGGCAGGGTGCTGGCTAACGGCCAGTCGGGGTGACCCGCAGGAAAGTGCCACAGAAAGCAGACCGCCGATGGCTCTCCGGAGCACAGGCAAGGGTGAAACGGTGCGGTAAGAGCGCACCAGCGCCCGGGGCGACCCGGGCGGCTCGGCAAACCCCATCGGGAGCAAGGCCACGCAGGGGGAGGGCGGCCCGTCCGCAGACACCCCC
>JBOGHQ010000545.1:0-8086 GCA_050744785.1 Acidimicrobiales bacterium
CGGCCAGCGCGACCGGCCGCCGCGGTTGCGGCCTGGCCACGTGCCGGGCCGGCGCCGGCGCCTCGGAACCGGCCGGCTTCACCGGAGCGGCGGGGACGGGTGCGGGCATCGAGGTGGCCGGCGGCACCGGCGGCTCGACCTCGGCGCTCTCGTCCAGGGCCTTGCCGTCGTCGTCGTGCTCCTGCCCCGGCTCGACGACCGTGGTGGCCGCCGCGGCCCCCATCGCAGTGGCTCGGGCGAGGGGCGGCGTGGCGCCGTCGACCCCCGCCGCGGCCGGGCGTCGATCGACAGCAGCCAACTGGCGGAGGACCTTCCGCAGCTCCGGCGCGCTGGGCCGGGCGGCAGGGTCCTTGTCGAGCAGGCGGCGCAGGACGTCGTTGAGTGGGCCGGCGCGGTGGGCCGGCGCCGGCTCCTCGTGCACCACCGCCGTCAGCGTGGCCAGGGCGCCGTCCCGCTCGAACGGCGGCCGGCCCTCGACGGCGAAGTACAAGGTGGCGCCCAGCGCCCACCAGTCGACCTGCTCACCGCTGGCCGCGCTGAGGGCCTGCTCCGGGGCCATGTACGACGGCGAGCCGAGCACCTGCCCGGTGCCGGTGACGCTGGGATGGTCCTTCACAGAGGCGATCCCGAAGTCGGCCAGCTTCACCCCCGCGGCGGGGAGCATCACGTTGGACGGCTTCACGTCCCTGTGCACGATCCCCTGGCGGTGGGCGGCGTCGAGCGCCCCGACCAGCTCCAGCCCTATGCGGGCCGTCACCTCGACCGAGAGCGGCCCCCGCCGGGCGACCACGTCGGCCAGCGTCGCTGCGTCCACCAGCTCCATGACGATGTAGACGTTCCCGTCCTCCTCCACCACGTCGAAGACGGTGACGGTGGCGGGGTGGCCGAGGCGGGCCGCAGCGCGGGCCTCCCGGATGACGCGCTCACGCACGGGCGGGCGGTCGGTGGCGTCGAGCGAGGGGATGGCGACGTGCTTGACGGCGACGCTGCGCCGGAGCAGCTCGTCACGGGCCAGCCACACCGTGCCCATGCCGCCCCGCCCCAGTGGCTCCACCAGTCGGTAGCGCCCGCCGACCAGGCGCGAGGCCATCTTCTCCCCTGCCACCATCCAGTCCTCTCTACCCCGCCGGGGCCGGGGGAACCCCCGGCGCGGCCGGCGCCCCCAGTGCGCGAGACTGCCGGCGACGGGAGCTCGGACGGACCGGGCTGAGAGGGCGCCTGCCGGCGCCGACCGCAGAACCTGATCCGGGTAATTCCGGCGGAGGGAGGAATCGATGGGCTCGAGGTCGAAGGTCTACGCGGAGGGGCCGCGGGGTGTGCGGGTTCCGTTCGCCGAGGTGGGCGTGGGCCCCTCTCCGGACGGGTCCTCGAACCCGCCTGTCCGGCTGTACGACACCAGCGGCCCGGGCTCGGTCCCCACCGAGGGCCTGCCCCCGCTGCGCCTCCCATGGATCCGGGCCCGCGTCGACGTGGAGGAGCACGCTGGGCGCCTGCCCTCCCTGCGGGACGACGGCCGGGCCGCGGTGCGCCGGGCCACCGTCGCCGGCAACGGGGCGGACCAGCCGGCGCCCTTCACGCCAGCCCACCCCCGCGCCGTCCTGAGGGCGGCGCCGGGCCGCACCGTCACCCAGCTCCACTACGCCCGCCGGGGCGAGATCACCCCCGAGATGGAGTTCGTGGCCGTGCGGGAGGGGTGCCCGCCCGAGAAGGTCCGGGACGAGATCGCCCGGGGCCGGGCCATCCTGCCCGCCAACGTCAACCACCCCGAGTCCGAGCCCATGGTGATCGGGCGCAACTTCCTGGTGAAGGTGAACGCCAACATCGGCAACTCCGCCGTCACCTCGTCGGTGGCGGACGAGGTGGAGAAGCTCACCTGGGCCACCCGCTGGGGGGCCGACACGGTGATGGACCTGTCCACCGGCGCCGACATCCACACCACCCGGGAGTGGGTCATCCGCAACTCGCCCGTGCCCATCGGCACCGTGCCGATCTACCAGGCCCTGGAGAAGGTGGACGGGGCGCCGGCCGACCTCACCTGGGAGGTCTTCCGGGACACCCTGATCGAGCAGGCCGAGCAGGGCGTGGACTACTTCACGATCCACGCCGGCGTGCTCCTGCGTTTCGTGCCGCTGACGGCGGGTCGCACCACCGGCATCGTCAGCCGGGGCGGCTCCATAATGGCCGCCTGGTGCCTGGCCCACCACCAGGAGAACTTCCTCTACACCCGGTTCGAGGAGATCTGCGAGATCATGGCCGCCTACGACGTTGCCTTCTCGCTCGGCGACGGGCTGCGCCCCGGCTCCGTCGCCGACGCCAACGACGAGGCCCAGCTAGCCGAGCTGCGCACGCTCGGCAAGCTGACCCAGGTGGCCTGGCGCCACGACGTGCAGGTGATGATCGAGGGCCCCGGCCACGTGCCCATGCACAAGATCAAGGAGAACGTCGACCTCCAGCTGGAGGCCTGCCACGAGGCGCCCTTCTACACCCTCGGCCCGCTCACCACCGACGTGGCCCCCGGCTACGACCACATCACCTCCGCCATCGGGGCGGCCATGATCGCCATGTACGGCACGGCCATGCTCTGCTACGTCACCCCCAAGGAACACCTGGGCCTGCCCGACCGGGACGACGTGAAGCAGGGCGTGATCGCCTACAGGATCGCCGCCCACGCCGCCGACCTGGCCAAGGGCCACCCCGGCGCCCAGGCCTGGGACGACGCCCTCTCCAAGGCCCGTTTCGAGTTCCGCTGGGAGGACCAGTTCGACCTCTCCATGGACCCCGACACGGCCCGCGCCTACCACGACGAGACTCTCCCCGCCGAGCCGGCCAAGACGGCCCACTTCTGCTCCATGTGCGGCCCCAAGTTCTGCTCCATGCGCATCAGCCAGGACGTCCGGGACTACGCCGCCGCGCCAGCGCCGCCGCCGCCTACCGCACTCCCGAGTAAATAAGGTCCGGAATCCGGACCTTATTTACTCGGGAACAGGAGGTGGGGTGCGGTTAGTCGGCGGCCAGCTCCTGGGCCTTGATGCCGGCCACGGCGGCGTTGAGGGCGTCGGCCTCCAAGATGTCGGCCATGACGCCGATCTGCTCGTCCCACACCTCGGGCGGGACGTCGTTGCGAATCTCGTCGTCGAGGACGTGGTACACGTCGAGGCCCAACTGGACCCCTGCCAGTGCACCTGCGTAGGCGGGATCACCTAGGCGGACCGTCTCCGCCGAGATCTCCGCCGCCTCCGGGTCGGGGGCGCCGAGGATCACGACGACGTTGTCCTTGCCGTGGGTCTCCGCCAGCCGGAGGATGGCCTCCTGGCTCTGCAGGTCCATGGCGCCGGAGGCCGTTCAGACGAAGCACTCCGTGGCCGTGAACACGACCGACCCGCCGGCCGCCTCCACACAAGCGGCGATGGCGGGCCCGGAGACCCCATCCCGCTCGCCGAGGGCGACCACCTTCTTTCCTTCCAGCACTCCCATGTGGGTCACTCCTTCCCTGCGCCGGCATCCGCCCCGGCACTCAGCGTCTCGTCCAGCCAGGTGCGAATCCTGGCCTCGGTGAGGTCGGCGCCGTTGATGCGCGCCACCTCCTGACCATCCTTGAACACCAAGAAGGCCGGAAGTCCCATCACCCGCAGCTCGATGCAGAGGCGGCGGGCCTTCGGTGCCTCCAGCTTCACGACCCTGAGCTCCCCCTCCCGCTCACCGGCCAGTTGCTCGATGAACGGCATCAGGGCCATGCAGGGCTGGCAGTCGGTGCCCCACACGTCGACCAGCGAGGTGCCATCGGACACCAGGTCGCGGAAGTTCTCCTTGTTTGCTTCGGCGATCAGTCCGGCCATCAGCCTCCTCCTTGGTTCTCTCCGTTGCGCTCCAGGAGCACACTCATGCCGTCCGACAGCTGCGACATGCGGCCCAGGAACAGGCTCCCCTTGGCCAGCATCAGCACCCGCCGGGCGTCGCCCGACGTGAGCCGATCGACGGCGTGGGGCAAGTAGCACAGCGCCGAGGCCAGGTGCCCCTGGGTAGGGGCGAAGCCGGGCATGCCGTGGGTGGCGGCGAAGTCGGCGATCTGGGCCCGCTCGATCTCTCCCTTCTGGGCGGCCAGGGCGGCGATGGTCTTGTAGTTGCGGGCCGGCACGTCACCCGAGCCCTGGGGCTCGGTGATCTCCGGGTTGTGCAGCTCGGTGGCGTAGTCGTCGACCTCGGTCATGGGGATGCCGAGGCGGCGCAGGGGCTCGACGGCCAGCGCCTCCATGATCGCCGGGTTGGACCCGCCCGCCGCCACCCGGTGGCGGCCCACCGAGTCGAGCCGGATGTGGGGCGACACGCCGTCGTCGGCCTGCACCAGCGCGGCGGCGCCGCCGAGGACGTCCTCCAGCACCGGCAGCTGGTGGCGCAGGTGGCCCTGGAACTTCATGCCCAGCTTGGCCAGCGACCCGCCCGCCACCACGGCGACGCGGTCGAAGAGCCCGGCCGACACCATGGACGCCGCCGTGACGAGGGCCGGCGCTGGCGCGGCGCAGAAGTTCTTGACGTCCATGCCCGACGCCTCGGTGAGGCCGGCCGCCTCGGCCACTGCCTTGGCCATGTTGCCGCCGCCCCGCTGGTAGCGGTCACCGATTGCCTCCTCGCCGCAGCCGATCACGAAGTCCACCTGCGTCGGCTCGATGCCGGCGCGGTGCAGCAGGTGCAGCAGCGACAGGGTGGCGGTGGCCTTGGAGGCCAGGTTGTCGAGCAGCACGGTGGCGGTGAGGGCCTCGTCCTCCTCGTGGGCGGCGGCGATGGCCCCACCCAGCCGGGACGCACCGAGGTGCAGCGCCAGGCTGCCCTTGCGGGCTGCGGCCGCGCCGACGTCGCCCCGCGCCTTGTCGATGCGGTCCAGGTCGAAGTGCTTGGCCAGGGGGTGGGCGGCCAGGCCGGCGGCCGCCTCCTCCGCCAGGTCCGGCGCCAGGGTGAGCAGCTCGAAGCGGTCCACCACGGCCATGAGGCCGAGGAACTCCACGTCTGGGACGATCTCGCCCCGGGGCCCCAGCCGGGACGCCGCCCCGTCGCCGTTGCCGACCCACGGCCGCTCGGGCATGTCGCGGGGGTGCATCGCCCCGATGTAGGCCTGGTGGGGCGCGTAGGCCACCGCGTCGTCGAAGGAGCGCAGCGAACCCAGGAAGGAGGCCCTGACCTCCTTGCTCTTGGCCAGCTCGCGCATGGGCTTCGATCCATGCCGGGCCAGGCCGGGAACGTGGGCCAGCACCTGGGCCGCCCCCGTCACCACCGCGGCGTGCTCAGTCATTGCCGCCTTCCTCCTCCACCGGGAACAGCGTGGGCCCGTGCACGGCGGTGGCCACCGCCTCCAGGCCCCGCTCCACCAGCCGGCGGCGCCAGCGCCGCTCCGCCTCGGCGTCGAGGGACGGGTCGCCTGTGGGGTAGGGGATGCCCTTGGTGGGCACGATGCGCGGCGCCCCCACCCGCTCGGCGATCGACACCAGGTTGCACAGCAGGGCGGTGGGGATGCCGGACCGCTCCAACTCCTTCGCAAGCGTTGACCCGCAACGCGTTCCGGTCCCTCACGTGGCTGTCAGCAGGGCGGCCTGGACCCCCTGCCGGCGCAGGTCGGCGGCCCACTCCACGCCGAAGCGGCGGGCGTTGCCGACGGACGTACCGTTGCCGGCCGTCACCAGGTACTGGGTGTGGAGCCGGCCGATGGCGCCCTCGCTCTCCAGCTGGCGGGCCACGTCGAGGGGAAGGATGCGGTGCGGGTCCTCGTTGGCCCACACCGTGGAGAAGCCCCCGTGGATGGAGCGGTATTCCCCGGCCGGGAGGGCCTTCTTGCCGTCGATGTCGTAGCGCAGCCAGCGGGTGGCCCGGGCCGACTCCAGATTGTCGGGGTTGGCGTCGGGCACCAGGGCGCCCTCGGTGACGAGGGCCACCACCGCGTTGGCGACGTTGGCCACCGGGGCGGCCGGCGTCACCTGGTCGAAGCTGGGCAGCGGGACCTCGGTGGCCTCCTTGTCGCCCCCGAGGCGGGCCAGCACGAGATCGACGGCCCGCACCGCGCTGGACTGGTCGGCCATGACGTTCTGCCGCGGGATCTTGCCGACGCGGCCGTCGTCGGCGGTGATGGCCTCGCCCCCGGCCAGCTTCTTGAGGGCCGCGGCCAGCTTCTCCAGGGACGGCCCCATGAAGCGGGCCACCTCGCCGCTGGCGACCACCGGGGCGGCGCCGGCCTCGTCGAGGCCGGGGTTGTCGGCGTGCATGGCGGCCACCACCGGGATCCCCTCCGACGACGCCGCCTTGGCCACGCGGGCACAGGCCAGGCCGTAGCGGCCGCTGGTGAAGGCGGGGCCGGCCACCACCAGGTCGGGGCGGGCCGAGCGGATCAGCGACATGATGTCGTCGATCACCTCGGGGCCGGCGGCGTGGTCGTCCCCGCACCACACGGTGGTGACGATCTCGAACTCGTCGCCCAGCAGCTGCTGGAGCTTCTTCCCCGGGCCCACCGGCCCGTCGTGGGAGGAGGGCGGGGTGGCGGCGGTGTCCTCACCGCCCTTGCCGGCGAAGAACTGGTTGATGTAGTGGACCACGCGGGTGTGGCCGGTCATACCGCCTCCCTACAGGTCAGCCGCCCCCAGCCGAGGGGGCTCAGCGAGCAGTACACGACGGCGGTGGGCAGCTCCATCTCGGCATCGGCGGGCAACCCGGCCACGTCGACCCGGTCGCCGCCCAGGGCCCGCTCGACGGCGGGCAGCACCAGCCGCTCGTCGTAGTTCCCCGTGCTCACCATGGCGGTGGCCTTGGTGGGCGGCACCACGATGGACGGGGCGGTGCCGTCGGGGCCGGCCATCTCGGCGTAGAGGGCCACGGTGGTGATGCCCAGCTCCTCCAGGGCGTCCATCTTCAGCGCCATGTCGGCGTCGGCGTTGCCGCCGCCCTCCTTGGTGACGATCACCGCGTCCCAGCCGGCCGCCTGGCACAGCCGGGCGGCGTGGGCGCTCACCAGCTCCTTGTTGGCCATGTCGACCGGCTCGGGCGACAGCACCACGCCGGCGCACAGCAGGTCGGTGCCGTGGCGGGCCCGGAGGGCGGCCACCACGGGATGGTTCTGGAACAGCCAGGTGGGGTTCTTGAGGCTGGGGTGGCCGAGCTGGCCGCTCACCACCGCGCCGTCGTCGAGGTCGTTGGGGTCGATGAGGGTGGGCAGGGCGGCGGGCGGGTAGCTGCGCCCGTAGACGAAGACCTCCTTGAAGCTGCCCTGGGTCTGGAGGTTGGTGATGGCGCCTACCCGGGGCAGCCCGCCGTCGCCCGCCTTCGGCAGGCCCGGCAGGGCGACCACCTCGTCCGCCTCGGCATCGAGGGCGGCCTCGGCCAGGCGGGCGGCCAGCTGCAGCGTGCCCTTGCGCAGCGCCTCGTAGACCGACTCCCAGGACGCCCCGGCCGCCGGCGTGAACTCGACCACCAGGTTGTGGGTGGACCCGAATGGTGTGAGGGGGGCGCCCGGCCCCGACATGTCGACGACCGCCTCCTGGGCCCGGGGCAGGTAGCCGGCGGCGATGACCGATGCCCCTTGCAGGACGTGGGTGGTGCCCCGGCCCTGGGGGCGGGCCGGCCCCACGAAGCCGGGGAAGATGCCCCCGCCGCCGGGCCCCTTGGTCCGGGGCTCGACGGCGTCCAGCACCTTGACGATCCGCACGGGGTCGCCGGGGGACGCCCAGGACACGTTGACCGAGGCCAGCGCCGGGTCGGCCAGCACGGCCCGGGCCTCGGCCTCGGACACGGTGAGGCGGCCGGCGTCCAGCGTGGTGGCGTCGCCGAGCGCGACCGACGCCACGCGATGGACGGAAAGGGACAGACCGCTCGTTTCTTCGGGCGCCGGGGTGATGTTCATACCATGTGTACCGCCCATTTCTACTCGCAAGGGACCCCGAGCCAGCAATCCGTGAAGTCGTGGGGCGCCCCTGCCGACACCCGAGGGGGCTGAGCCGACTCGGGAGGAGGGCGGGTAGGCAGTGGAGCGACGTGTCATGCATTGGTCCTGGCGCCGGCGCGCCGCGGCCGGGCTCATGGCCCTCGGCCCGCTCGTCGCCGTGCCCTCGGC
>JBOGHQ010000546.1:0-2255 GCA_050744785.1 Acidimicrobiales bacterium
TGTTGGTCGAGGCCCTCGCAACGGCCGCATAACCGGCATCACACCGTCAGACGCTCGGCGACGGAGTGCGAAAGTCGACCACACCAGATGTGGGTAAACGAGAAGAGATCCTCTCTGGCGCCCGCCCAGCGCCTGGGCCGGCCCGGGCTGGAGCCGCTGGTCGACGAGCTGGCCCGCCGCTTTGGCGAGGGCACCCTGCCCGTACAGCTCACCCTCCGGGATCTCCAGCTCACGGAGCGCCTGATCCTGGCCGACCTGTTCGGCCGCGACCGCATGCCCGACCCCACCGCCAGGGTGAGGGTCAGCCAGCTGATCGGGGCCCTCGGCCTCGACTCGGTGGAGGCGCTCCGCGCCGCGGTGGAGGAGCTTCGGGGACCGCTGCCCGACCGGCGGGCCGAGCGCCAGGCCCACCGCTCCGCCCGGGACGAGCTGTGGTCCTGGCTGGAGGCCGAGGCGCTCAGCGTTCCCCTGTTCGGGCGCATCCCCGGAGCAGTGCCGGCATGGGTCGAGCGGGTGCGCATCCAGGGGCCGAGAGGCGGCGTCGACGCCCACCGCCAACGCCTGGAGCTGGCGCTTCGGGTGCTGCGGGCCCTCCCTGCCGACGGCGTGCCCCTGGCCGGCTTCGCCGCCGACCTGGCCGGCGACCCCCACGCCCTCGACCGCGGCCGGCGGGTGGCCGCCCTGGTGCTCGACGCCGTGGCCCTGGCCGCCGGCGCACCCCCGTCCACCGGTGCCGAGTCCACACGTGACCTTTGGGAGGGGGTCGGCGTCGCCCCCGACCCCCTCTCGTCCACCGTGCTGGCCCTCGGCCTCTCCGGCCACGGCGTCCCCGACCCGCTCGGCCCCTGGCTGGATGCGGCCCGGGAGGCCGGCGAGCCCGTGGTGCTCACCCTGGCCCAGCTCCGCCGCTGGCCGCTGGCCCCCCTCGCCAGCCAAGGCAGGGCCTACGTGGTCGAGAACCCGTCGCTTGTTGCGGAGGCTGCCCGGATGGGCTGGTCGGGCCGGCCGCCGCTGATCTGCAGCTCCGGCCGCCCCACCGTCGCCGTGGTGACCCTGCTCCGCCAGCTGGGCGCCAAAGGCGGCACCCTCAACCAACACGCCGACTTCGACCCTGCCGGCCTGGCCATCACCGCCTGGCTGGCCGAGCGAGCCGGCACGACGCCGTGGCGCATGACGGCGAGCGACTACGCGCGTGCCGCCGGGCCGTGCCCCGAGCGGCGCGCCGGGCTCGGGCCCGGCCATCCCGCCACGCCCCATGACCACGAGCTGCGCCGTGCCATGCGACGCGAGGGCGTGGCCGTGTACGAGGAGGAGCTGCGCGAGCGCCTGCTGGCAAGCATGGAGTAGGCCAGTGGGAGGCAGGTTCACAGCTGGGCTGCGGTGGTGTGGGCCGGTCCCGCGGCGCCGAGCGTGCATGCCAGCTGCGAGCGCCCGCGGCGTGCCTCCGCCACGGCCTGGAGGGAATCGCGGTCCGGGTGTCGTGGTAGGCGCTGGCGACAGGACGTGCGCCGCGTGCGCACCACGGGACCTCCAGGCTTCGGGCGGCGCCGGCGCGGTCGGGATGGAAGCCCGAGCACAGCGGATCGAGCGTGTCGATGGTCTCGCCGGCGTCGGCGTCGCCGTGCTGTTCGATGACGTGCCAGCCCTCGCCGATCCCGAACGGAGCCGGTCGGACTCGCAGCCGCCATGACAGGTGGAGCCGTCCGCCGACCTCGCCGACCGTGGCGTCCACCAGCTCGAAGTCCTCGGCGTCACCGGACCATGAGCTGAACGCGTCGGGACGGCCGCGGGCCCACTCCAGTGCACCGGACCGGGCCGCAGCATGGCTCGGAACCGAACGTCAGCTCCGAGCGTGGCGGTCATTCGGGCGTGGTCGCGGTCGGCGAGCGCCTCGAGCGCGAGCTCGACGCCGCGCTCGAAGCGATGGCCGACTTCACCGATCTGCGCTCCGCGTCCCGCGCCGGGCACTCACGGGGCGTGGCCGATCTCGCCGCCCTGGCCGCCGCCGAACGGGGGCCCCCGAAGCCGGCGCCACCGTCGTGCGGCGAGCAGCACTGCTGCACGACATCGGCCTGCACGGCGTACCGGCCACCATCCTCGACAAGCCCGGTCCGCTGTCCACATCGGAGCCCGAGCGCCTGCGGATGCACTCCTACTACACCGAGCGCATGCTGTCCCGGCCCGGCGGCCTCGCCCGGCTCGGCGCGGTCGCGTCGCTGACCCACGAGCGCTGCGACGGCTCCGGCTACCACCGC
>JBOGHQ010000547.1:0-2976 GCA_050744785.1 Acidimicrobiales bacterium
GACGAGGCCCGCGCCGCCCTGGCCCGGGAGGCGGGGGCGGCCCGGGAGGCGGCCCGCCGCCGCGGCGAGGAGCTGCAGGCCCGCTTCCAGGAAGAGCACGACCGGGTCCTGGCCCGGCGGAAGGAGGGCGAAGCGGCGGCCGCCGGCGAGCGGGTGGAGCTGGACCGGGAGCTGACCCGGGCCCGCAAGGACGCGGCTGAGGCCGGGTGGCACCTGGGCGTACGGGCCCAGGAGCTGGGCCGGACGGCGGCGCCGAGCTTCGCCGACTACGTGCGCCAGGCGGCCGGCCTGTCCGGAGGGCCCTCGCGCCACTCCTAGGCTCGCGCCGATGAACCGCCTGGCCTCGGAGACCAGCCCGTACCTGCGCCAGCACCAGGACAACCCGGTGGACTGGTACCCGTGGGGGGAGGAGGCCTTCGCCCGGGCCCGGGCCGAGGACCGCCCGGTGCTGCTGTCGGTCGGCTACTCGGCGTGCCACTGGTGCCACGTCATGGCCCACGAGTCCTTTGAGGACCCCGACGTGGCCAAGGTGATGAACGAGCTGTTCGTCAACGTCAAGGTGGACCGGGAGGAGCGCCCGGACGTCGACGCCGTCTACATGGAGGCGGTCCAGTCCATGACCGGCCAGGGCGGATGGCCCATGACCGTGTTCCTCACGCCGGAGGGTCAGCCCTTCTTCGGCGGCACCTACTTCCCCAAGCGGGCATGGGGTGGGCGGCCGGGGTTCGTGGACCTGCTGCGGGCCGTCGACGAGGCATGGTCGGCGCGGCGGACCGAGCTGGTGGACCAGGCCGCGCACCTGTCGTCGTCCATCGCCCAGCGATCGGGCGCGCTGGTCGGAGCGGAGGGCGGCGAGATCGGGCCCGCCCTGTTGGAGGGCGGCGTGCGCCTGCTCCGGGCCAGCTTCGACGCCGAGTGGGGCGGCTTCGGGCGGGCGCCCAAGTTCCCCACGCCGAGCAACGTGGAGCTGGTCCTGCGGGCCTGGGCCCGCGACCGGGACCCCGCCACCTTGGAGATGGCGGTGACCACCCTCGACGCGATGGCATCGGGCGGCATGTACGACCACGTGGGCGGCGGCTTCGCCCGCTACTCGGTCGACAACTTCTGGATGGTGCCCCACTTCGAGAAGATGCTCTACGACCAGGCCGGCCTGGTGCGGGCCTACCTGCACGCCTGGCTGGTCACTGGGGAGCCCCGCTTCCGGCAGGTGGTCGAGGAGACGGTCGGCTACGTGGTGCGGGACCTCCGCTCCCCCGAAGGCGGGCTGTACTCCGCCGAGGACGCCGACTCCGAGGGCGAGGAGGGCAGGTTCTACGTCTGGGACCACGCCGAGGTGCTGGAGGCCGGCGGGCCCGATGCGGTGGCGTGGTACGGCGTCACCCCTGCCGGCAACTTCGAGGGCGCCAACATCCTCCACCGGCCGGTGCGGGGCGACCTGCTGCGGCCGCCGGAGGTGGAGGCGGCCCGGCGGCGGCTCTTGGCGGTCAGGGAGAAGCGGGTGCGCCCCGGACTCGACGACAAGGTGCTCACCGAGTGGAACGCCATGTTCATGTCCTCCCTGGCCGAGGCAGCCGCCGCCCTGGACCGGGACGACTGGCGGGACGCGGCTGTCGCCACGGGGCAGTTCCTCCTCTCCTCGCTGCGACGGCAGGACGGGCGGTGGCTGCGCTCGTGGCAGCGCGACGGCGGCGCCCGCCACCTGGCCTACGCCGTCGACCACGCCTGGCTGGTGGACGCCTTCACCCGGCTGGCCGAGGCCACCGGCGAGGCGTCCTGGATCGACGCGTCCAGGGAGACGGCGACGGCCCTGGTCGAGCGGTTCGCCGACCCGGAGGGCCCCGGGTTCTTCACCGTCGGCCATGACGCCGAGCAGCTCATCGTCCGCCAGAAGGACCTGTTCGACGGGGCCTCGCCATCGGCCAACTCGGTGGCGGCGACCTCCCTGCTGCGGCTGGCCGCCCTCACCGGCGAGCAGTCATGGACGGCGCGGGCCCAGGCCCTGGTGAGCTCCATGGCCGGCGCCCTGCGCGACTACCCCGGCGCCTTCACCCACCTGCTGGCCGCTGCGGACATGGCCGTGCAGGGCCTCACCGAGGTGGTCGTGGTCGGGCCGCGGCCCGACCTGGTCCAGGCCGTCCAGGGCCGCTTCCTCCCCAACGCCGTGCTGGCGTGGGGCGAGGCGTACGACTCGCCCCTGTGGGAGGGGCGGTCCGAGGGCAATGCCTACGTGTGCCGGGACTTCGCCTGCCGGCTGCCGGCCTCGACGGTGGAGGACCTGCTGGCCCAGCTGGCCTGAGAGCAGCGGCGCCGCCACGACCATCCACCACCGGCGCGCGGCCGGGCGTCAGCATGGGAGCCGTGGCCGTCACCATCGCGGGCCGTACTTCCCTCGCCGGCGAGGAGGTCGATCTGTTGCTTCTCGCCGGCGGGCAGCGATGGTGTGCGGCCATCCATCTGGAGACGGGCGCCCTGGTCAGCGCCCGCTGGGAGGAGCCGGCCGAGGGCCTGGGCCCGCTGCTGATGGCAAGGGCGCGGATCGCCGGCGACCAGGGCGGCACCGACCCCGTCCGCCCGGAGGAGGTGGTCCTCGCCGGCCCGCCCCGGCCCACCGGTCGGGCCTCCCGCCGCCAGGTGGAGCGGCTGCTCCGCCCCGTGCTGCATCCCACCGGCGAGCACCTCCTCGGGTTCCCCGGCCCCGCCGCCCCCTACTGGACCCTCACCGGCACCCGGCCGTCGGTGGCGGTGGTCGACCCCCCCGACCCGCCCGTCGTGGCCGGCGGCCAGTGCCGGTTCCGCTGGCGCAACGTCAACCACGTGCTGCCCGTGCTCCCCCACGCCCTCCGCACCCGCCCCCGCCACCCCCGCCGGCTGGTCGTCACCCTCTCCACCCCCCGCGCCGGCCACTGCTACAAGGTCGTGGCCGCCCTCCTCTGACCCCGCCGCTCGAAACTGGTCCCGATATCGGTACCGGATCGG